>CAIXFP010000108.1 GCA_903918705.1 uncultured Pseudomonadota bacterium | reverse complement strand
GTATCAGGAGCCTACTTGCAGGGGTTCGGAGATATAAATTTCATAGACTCTGGCTACGATGTTGCAGTCATTGGAACAACATACAACTTCATTAGAACCAACAATTCTGGCGCATTAGGGACGCTTTGGCTTGGTGAGTTTTTCCACTCGGCCGGCAGCAAAGCCATCAATGCCGGATGGGTGTTGAATGGCCCCGCTATTAACGGGCTAGACACTGTAACAGCGACATTGACCGGAGCGGCGGTAAATATGGCCGTGAACCAAAGCATTTATTTTAATTCAACGTCGATCCCTATCAATGGCGTAAATTGGTACGGGAACGTTCCTGGCAACTCTTATATGGATTACAACGCGACAAGCGGAGCCTTGGAAGTTGTCAGCCCGACAAATGTAGCCGTGCAAGGAAACTTCGGTGCGCAGGGAAATCTAATTGCTGGGTTCATCGCGGCGGGAAGTGGGGCTGCCTGTGCGGTTGCCAGCACCTGCCACAACAACGCTGGACGATTTATCCTCGGGACAGGCCCATCAACATCTTTCGGAATTACATTCAATGCGAACAACTGGTATCGCGCTCCAGTCTGTTGGGCGGAGGATGACACCACAGTGAACGTTCGACTTGTTTCTACCGGACCGGGAACTGGGACATACACATGGTATGCGGCTTCTGGAACTCCGCTTGCAAATGATGTTATTAGCTATTTGTGTGTGGGACTATAGCCTATGCTAATCACCTCCATCATCGTCGGGCAGGCGGTGAAAATTCTCGACCCGAAATAAGTGCTGTCTTCAAGAAGGAGAAGGAAAGCCCTATGGCCGATGATCAGATCGCACGTCTCACCGCAGCATTGGAGGAGAATAATGCCCACCTAAAGAACTGCTCCGGCTTCCTCCAGACCATCAAGGCCATGGTCGGTGAAGTCGTTGTCTATATGAAGGACGCTGAGTCCGAGGTCCCAGAAAAAATGCGCCGCTTCATCATGTACATGCACGATGTCCACGACGTGATGAACATGTACACTGAGCAGGGCCATACCGTCCCCGACTACATCCTGCGCGAAGCCGAGCGGTGCGACGATCGCTACCGCCACCTGCTCAAGGAAGGCAACACCGACCTCGGCTGGATCGAAAAAGTCCGCGGCCAGATGGCCAACGAGCCCGGCAACCGTTGGGACCATTCCCGACTCCTAGCCTCAGAGAAAGGCATCGCAAAGTGAAACAGCAAGGACGCAGCGACCGCACGGTTTACGAACCAAAGGTCGAGCCCCGCTCGAAGGCCAAGAACATCAGCAAGGTCGGCGGCATCGGCATCCAGCAGGTCCGCACCGTGCCCTACAAAGACCTAGGCCGAGGCTTCGAGGCCCCGGCTCCTGTATCTCAAAAGACCCATAAGGGTGGCTCACAAGGAAAGAGGTAACCAATGTTCAACGACGGCGACATCATCACCAAAGTCTGGATGCTCCTCAACATCGTCCATAAGGCATCAACAGCCGGTCCGCAGTACGCCAAATGGGCGCAGGTGGCATTGGACGAACTCAACAGCACCTACCAGACCCTGACCCCGGCGCCAGCAGAACCCGAGCTTCCCTTGGAGCCCCCGGCAGAGGAGCACCCTATCGATGAGTAAGCATCCCCTCGACTCCTATCCCAACAGCGCCGGTCCGCAGGGCACCAAGCGCGCCGATTGCGGCGGATATTGCCCCGGCGACGAGATCGACGTGCGCAAGTACCAGCCGCCGCAGGGCCCAAAGGGCATCGACCATCAAGGTCCCGGCCTTGGCGGCACGAACTACGGCAACTCGGGCACACAGGGACTCAAGAGCTTCCGCTCGGAGTCGGGCCGACCCGGCCTTGGTGGTGATCGCACCAGCAACGGCGGCGTTCAGAGCAAACGCTAATGTGGGTCCATTCCTACCATCTGTCCAACATGGAGAAACGTATCATGAGTGCACTTTCCGCCGCCGTCTCGGCCATCGAAACCACCTTGGCCAAGCTCCAGGTCGACAACGCCAAGGCCTTTGCCGATCTCGAGGCCGCCATCGCGGCGGGCAATCCTGCCGACGTGGCCGACGCCGTGACCAAACTCGGCGCCATCAACACGGCGTTGCAGAGCATGGACACGGCGGCGCTGGCTGCTG
>CAIXFP010000107.1 GCA_903918705.1 uncultured Pseudomonadota bacterium | reverse complement strand
CGAATTTGCAGATGTACGGCACGGGCCTGGTGGAAGGGGCGGCGACCTACAACTTCGCGGGGGCATCCCTGGCCGACCCGGACACCAGCAGCAACACGGTGGACGTGTACTACAGCAGCAGCTACGACAACACCGGGGTGAACGTGTACCAGCCGGCGCACGGCCTGGGCAACGTGACGGTGACCACGGCCGGCGGCACCTCGGCGCCGCTGGCTCTGAACGAGCTGTACCCGGCGGTGGGAGCCTTGGGCGACGTGGCGGTGGATGCGGCGGGCAAACTGTGGGTGACGGACTACGCCAACCCGGGCCATCTGCTGAAGATCGACCCGGCGACGGGCCAGACGCTCAGCACGATCACTCTGACCGGCACATTCGGCTCGACCTACTCGTATTACACCGACCTGCAGGTGCTGGGTAGCCCCATGACCCTGGCGGGCACCGGCGTGCCCGCTGGCAGCCTGTTGCTGTTCAACGGCCAGCCCAGTCCGGACAAGATCGTGGCGGTGAGTCCCACGACCGGCGCGGTGATCGCCAGCCTGACCGTGGCCGGCGCGTCCGACCTGACGGCGGGGATCTACGACCCGGCCACCGGCAATCTGTACGCCTGGCAGTACAACAGCACCCATCTCAACCAGATCGACCCGGCGACGGGGGCCATCATCGGCAGCGGCCTTACCCTGCCAATCAGTTCGTCGAGTTACGCCGGCATGGCCATCGATCCCGGCACGGGTAACTTCTGGATCGGCTCCACCCAGGGCAACGTCGTGGTGCTGGTGAACAAGACTACGGGCGCGGAGATTCGGCGTGTCGACCTGTCGACCCAGGGTGTGGACAACAACGAGATCACCGGCCTGGCCTTTGACGCCTCCGGCAAGTTGTTGGTGTCCTCCACCCAGAACGTGGTGTACCGGGTTACGGTGTGACCTTAAGGGTTGCCGCGGCGATAGGCCTGTTGTTATGGCTGCACGGGTTGGAGGATGCCCGTGCAGCCTGCCGGGAGGACGCGGATTGCGGCCTTGGGCAACATTGCCTGGCGACGAAGGGTTCTTGCGAGGGTTCGTCGGGAGCGGCTTCGACCTGCATCATCAAGGCATGTACGAGTGGGCCGAAGGAACCTCGTCCACACCCGTTCCATCATGGCTGGGCGGGGTTTGCGTGTAACGCCCCGAACGCCGGCTATCTGGAGGTTTCCTATGTCTGGAAGGGAGTAGGGGGCGCGCCGGATCGGCTCCTGGCCTTTGCCCTGGCCAGTGACCCTGTCGCCCAGGCCACGTCCGGCAAGACGGTAAGAGTCGATTCACGGCGAGCACTCGCGCCCAGGCTGGCGGAGCTTCAACCAGGCTGCGAGCCCACTCGATATAGCCCCTGTCCGGTGATTCGCGGTCTCAATGCCGAGGTTGAATCGCTCATCGTTACGCTCCGGCCTGATCGGCGCCGTGCCGACGCGGGTATCTCCGCCAGCATCGATCTGCGGCTCAAGGGCGAACAGCAAGGGTTGAGCGGCATGATCGATCTCGAAGTGACCGAGGCCCAGATGCGGCTTGCCAATAAGAAATGCAGATAGGCGGATGTTCCGTGTCCATCACCGGATATTGAAGATCACGCCTGGGCCAGATCACTTCTTCTCGACGACGACGAAGGCCACCACGTAATCGCGCTCGTCGGAAAGCGAGAGATGTGTCTGGCCCATGCCGCGTACCCGCATCCAGGCGGCCAACTCGGGCGAAAAGGCGAATCCGGGGCGTCCCTGGCTGTCGTGGGTCACGCTGATGGCGGTGAACATCACCGGCACTCGCATGCCGGTGCCCACCGCCTTGGAAAAGGCCTCCTTGGCGGCGAAACGCT
>CAIXFP010000106.1 GCA_903918705.1 uncultured Pseudomonadota bacterium | reverse complement strand
GGGGTTCCACCAGGGGTCGGTGATGACCACGTAGTCGGCGGCGGTGAGGTTGAGGCCGTAGCCGCCGGCCTTCAGGCTGATCAGGAAGAGGTCGCCCTCGCCGGCCTGGAAGGCGGCGACGCGGCGGGTGCGCTCCGCTGCCGGGGTGGCGCCGTCCAGGTATTGATAGCTGATGCCGGCGGCATCCAGGGGCGCCCGCAGCAGGCTGAGGAAATCCACGAACTGGCTGAATACCAGGGCCTTGTGGCCGTTGGCGGCAAGTTCCGCCGCCAGTTCCGCGAAGGCCAGCACCTTGGCGCCAGGCAGCTTCATTTCCGGGGTGGTCAGGCGCGGGTCGCAGGCGGCGCGGCGCAATCGGGTGAGCTGGGCCAGGATGTTCAGGCGGGCATCCCCCGGCGCGCCGCTGGCCAGGGCCTGGGCCGCTTCGCTCAGGGCGCGGCGGCGCAGGGCTTCGTAATGGGCCGCTTCCGCCGCGTCGGGTTCGATCAGGAGGGCCAGTTCGGTGCGCGGCGGCAGTTCCTGCAAGACTTCCGACTTGGTCCGGCGCACCACGAAGGGGGCGATCAGGCGGCGCAGCAGGTGTTGCGCCTCGCGCGAGCGGCTGCGCTCGATGGGGCCGGCGAAGCGTTCGTTGAAGCGCGGCAGGGTGCCCAGCAGGCCGGGGTTGGCGAAACGCATGATGGACCACAGCTCCGCCAGGCGGTTTTCCACCGGGGTGCCGGACAGGGCCAGGCGGAAGCCGGCGTCCAGGTCGAACACCGCTTGCGAGCGCTTGGCGCTGGCGTTCTTGATGGCCTGGGCCTCGTCGGCGATGAGGGTGTGCCAGGTGCGTCCGGCGAAACGTTCCTTCGCCTGCTGCACCAGGGTGTAGGAGACGATCACCACGTCCATGGGCCCGGCTTCCGTGACCAGAACGTCCCGGTCGCCCTCGCCATAGATCCGGGCGTTGAGGCTGGGGGCGAAGCGGCGGGTTTCCGCCAGCCAGTTGCCGCACACCGAGGTGGGGGCGATGACCAGGGCCGCGCCTTGCGGCCCGCGCGCCAGCATCACCGCCAGGGCCTGCAAAGTCTTGCCCAGGCCCATGTCGTCGGCCAGCACGCCGCCGAGGCCGGCGGCAGCCAGGCGCATGGCCCACTGGTAGCCATCTTCCTGGTAGGGGCGCAATGCCGCCTGCAGGCTCTTCGGCAGCTTGGGCGTTTCGTTCTGGGCGGCGCGCAAACGCTCAATCGCAGCCCGGAAATCCACGTCGGAGGCCACTTCCATGCCGGCCAGGGCCTCGTCGACCCAGGCGGCGGCGATGGGGGGGATGCGGGCGCCGTGCTTGTCCACTTCGACGACGGCCGCCAGATCGGCCAGGCGTTCCTTCAGGCTCTGGGTCAGCGCCGCATAGACGCCGTCGCCCATGGGGATAAAGCGGCTTTTCTGGCGGGCGGCTTCCAGCAGCGCGGAGAACGCCAGCACCAGGCCGTCGTCCAGTTTCGCTTCGCCGCTCACCCGGAACCAGTCGCGATCGCTCTCCACGGTGACGCCCAATTGGTTGGCATCGATGCGTACCACCCGCACCGGCTTGCCCTTGGGCCATTCCACCGCTGCCACGGCGGGCAGGCTGGGCAGGATTTCCACCATGGCCAGGGCGTCTTCCGGGTCATCCACCCGCCATTCGCAGGCGCCATCGGGCTCCTCCAGGAACGGCAGTGCGTCGAGCACGGCGTTGAGATGGTCGCGTTCGCCGTTCAGGTCGCGCTGGGTGCCCACGGTCTCTTCGCCGATGACGGCCATGATCCGGTTGCGCCCGGTGGCCGGCGGCAGGCGCGGACCTGCCACGCCCAGGGGCGCGACCACCAGGCGCAGCAGCAGGTCTTCGCCGGCGGGCGAGAGTTCCGCGTGCAGTCGTGATTCCGGCGCCACCTCGCGGGCGGCCTGCTGGCTGTCGGAGTGGACCTGGAAATGCCGCGCCAGCGCCTCCAGGGATTGTTTCAATTCGTCCTGAGCCGTCGCCGGTACCTTGAGCCCGGCACTGACCAGTTGCGCCGCGCGACGCTGGGCGGCGGACAGGCGGATGAGCTGGAGGCGCTGCGGCGACTCCCGCACCACGCTGATCAGGCGCAGGGCTTCCGACTCGCGACGCTCGTCGGCATCGCCGTAATAGTGGTGGCTGTCGACCCATTCCGGGTGGGGCGCGGGGGTGACGCGCATGCGGAAGTGCTCACCCTCGCGCACCACTTCCAGGGTCGGCGTGCCTTCCACCAGTTCCACCGCGCGCTCCGGGTCATCCGCCAGCACCACGCCGGGGTGGCCCACCAGGGCGACGATGGCGGCGGCGCGGTCGAGCAGGAAGCGGCGGGCATGGGCGCGATCCTGCCGGATCGCCCGCGCCACCTTCACGTCCCAGGGCGGCAGGCGCTCGCTGCCGGCGACCTTGTTCAGGGTCAGCGGCTTGGCCTTGCCCCAGCCGCGTAGGCCGCGCTTCTGCTCCAGAGGTTCGATGTCGATCAGGACGCCTTCCTTGCCCAGGGACAGGGCCCAGAGAATGCGCGTGGATTCCGTCTCCGTGCCGCCGGCGCCCCCTTCTCCGGCCAGGTCTTGCAGGGCTGTCAACACATCGCGCCATGGCTCACCGCGCCCGGCGACGAAGAAGCCGGCCGGCGGGTCGTTGCCGCGCAGCACTTCCAGGGCCGCTTCCACCTGGCCGGCGAGCCAGTCCAGGCGACAAAGCAGGAGATGGTTGCGCACGGCCAGGGCGATCTGTTCGAGCAGGGTGCGCCGTTTCGCGTCGAGATGGAGCGACTCCGGCCCCAGCCAGGCCGCCAGCAGCAGACGAAACAGATGGCGCCAGTCCGGATGCGGTGCGTAGTTGTCCAGGCCCGTGATGAAGACCTGGGGCTCGCAGGGCGCGTCACCTCGGCGCGCGTCGACGGCATGGGCCCACACGCCCCAGAGATCGTAATGGCTGGGCTCCCGCTTGCCCGACTCGCCGATGCAGAACTTGCGCGCCAGTTCCAGGTGTTTCGCCGTGCCCTGGGCGATCAGGGTCAGTGGATAGAGCCAGATCAGGCTCTCTGGAAAGATGCGCTTGCGCGCGCCGGTTTCCAGTTGGCGAACCTTGAGGGCGGCCTCGAAGGCGGTTTGCGCTTCCGCATAGCGGCCTTGCTGGCAGAGCAGGGCGGCGCGCAGGGCCTGGGCGTAGCCGTTGTTGAGGCCGGCCAGGGCCGTCTCCATGCGCGCCGTGTCGCCGCGCAGCAGGAGCAGTTCGGCCAGGGCCAGACGCAGCCCCACCGGCAGGGCGGAGGCGTCGGCGTCGAGCCGCGCCACCGCCTGGTCGCAGGCGGTGCCCATGTCCACCCGCCAGTAGCCTGCCTGCAGGGCCACCGCCCGGTAGAGCAGATCCCAGCGCATTTCCGCCGGGATGCGCGCGAAGGTCGCCGCGTCGTAGCCCTGGAAGATCGCTTCGCGGATGAGGCCGTCCCAATCCTGGGAGCCGCGCTGGATCGCCTGGGCGATGGTCTTGAATTCCTCCGCCGGCAGCCCGGAGAGCAGCGCCAGGCGCACCAGGGCCACCGTGCCGACCTGGCTGACCGACCAGTAAAAGCCGTAACGGCGGTCGCGGTGATACCCCACGAAGGGGAACAGGACCGAGCGCAGCTTGTCGCCGGAATACTGTTCCAGCAGATGGCGGTAGAGCGGAATCCGCAGCCGGTCCTCCAGCCGCACGTAGCCGTTCATGCCGGGTTGGTCCACCAGGAGACCATGGCCGCGCAATTCCTGAAAAGCCTTCTTGGTGTCTTCCTGGACGAAGGCGCGGCCGTCGCCGCGCTTAAGGTCCAGTTCCCGCAGCAGGTTGTAGATGTCGGTGCGTGGCCGCCAGGTCCACAGCAAGGCCATCGCCAGGGCGATGCTGTAGGTATCGGGAGTGAGGGTGACGGTGGGAGAGTTCATGGATCAGTACGTGTCGCTGGCATCAGGCTGCCGTGTTGTCGCCGCGAATTTCGGGTAGGGCTGGGTTCTACCAGAGGTGGCCATTTCGTGAAACGGCCCGCCGCGCGCGGCGGGATGAAACGAGTGCCGCCGATCTAGTAGTCAGACATGTTGCAACGAAGACATGGTAACGGCGGCATTTTCCGCCATACGTCGTTGCGGCCCCTTGCCTGACGCAAAAATCCATCCATTTCATCGATCTCCGTTTCAGCATGACTGACGACAGGGATGGCGCCACCTTCGGGTTGGCGTCAGAACACCATCACCAGCCGTTCCACCAGATAAGCCAGCATCAGCAACACCACCAACGCCAGGCCGCCGCGCAGGCTCAAGCCGGCGAAGCGCAGCCAGCGCGGGTCGCGGCTGAGGGAATAGCCGAGCAGGCTGACCACCATGAGGATGCCGACCGCGATCAGGAGCAGGCGGATGCCCAACATCAAACAGTCCGCGGGTAGAGGTTGAGCAGGCTCTTGGGTGCCGTGGCCTCGTCGCGGAACTCGGCCCATTCCCAGGCGGTGGCGTCGGCCATAAGGGCGCGCAGAAGCTTGTTGTTGAGGCCGTGGCCGGATTTGTAGGCGGAGAAGGCGCCCAGGATGGGATGGCCGGTGAGGTAGAGATCGCCCACCGCGTCCAGCACCTTGTGCTTCACGAACTCGTCGGCATAGCGCAGGCCGTCGCTGTTGAGGACGCGGAACTCATCCATGACGATGGCGTTGTCCAGGGTGCCGCCCAGGGCCAGGCCGTTGCTGCGCAGGTATTCCACCTCGCGGGTGAAGCCGAAGGTGCGTGCCCGGCTCACTTCCTGGATGTAGGACTGCTTCGCGAAGTCGAGGCGAATTTCGCGGGCGGAATGCTTGAACACGGGATGGTCGAAGTCGATCCTGAAGGCCAGGGTATAGCCCTCGTGGGGCGTGAATTCCGCCCATTTGTCACCCTCTTCCACCCGCACCGCGCGCTTGACCCGGATGAAGCGCTTGGCGGCGTTCTGGGTCTCGATGCCGGTGGATTGCAGGAGGTAGACGAAGGGCGCGGCGGAGCCGTCCAGGATGGGCACTTCCGGGCCATCCAGGTCGATGTGGAGATTGTCGATGCCCAGCCCGGCCAGGGCGGACATCAGATGTTCCACGGTGGCCACCTTGGCGCCGTTGCCTTCCAGGGCGGAGCACAGGCGGGTGTCGCAGACGGATTCCGGTGTGACCTGGAATTCACGGGGCTCGGCCAGGTCGGTGCGGCGAAACCGGATGCCGCTACCCGCTGCCGCCGGGCGCAAGGTCAGGGTGACCCGCTCGCCCGTGTGCAGGCCCACGCCGGTGGCGCGGACCAGGGATCGGAGGGTTCTTTGCCGGATCATGGAAGCGGTGGGTCGGGGCTGGGGTAGGCAATGGTATCCCGGCCGGGCGGGAGGGAGGTCGCCCGACCGGGATCATTACCTGACATTACAAAGACTTGTGGCACGCCAGCCCCTGCCAGCGAGCGTCTCAGTCCGCCTGCTTGCGCAGGAAGGCCGGGATGTCCAGCGTGTCGAGACCCGCCGACTGGGCCACTTCCACTGCGGCCTGGCTGTTGCGGCGGCTGCGCAGAATGGTGGGGGTGTCGATGTCGCCGTCGTAGCCGGTGCTGGCGAAAGGGCGCGCGTTGTCGGTGCCGGTGGCCCGCATCATCTCCATGGGCTCGACGATGCGGATCTCCGGCTTCTTCACCGCCTTGACCATGCTGCCCAGGCCGGTGGCCACCATGGTCACGCGCAAGCCGTCGCCCATGGTCTCGTCCAGGGCCGTGCCGACGATGACCGTGGCTTCCTCGGTGGTGAAGCCCTTGATGGTGTTCATGACCTCGTAGAACTCGTCCATGGTCAGGCTGTCGTTGGCGGTGATGTTCACCAGTACGCCGCGCGCGCCTTTGAGGTCCACGTTCTCCAGCAGCGG
>CAIXFP010000105.1 GCA_903918705.1 uncultured Pseudomonadota bacterium | reverse complement strand
GTGTACTGCTGTGGAATCATCATGTTCTCCATCGACTGTTGGACCAGGTTGCAAATGCTTCGCGAAACCAGAATACGTTTCGCCAATACCGGTAATTAATTCAAATGCCCGTGCCTACAGCGGTCGCCGGCAAATAACAAGATAAGAATATCCTGATGCGGCAGGTTAATCAGATGACCTGGGTGCGGCAACCTTCTTTACCAACCTCTTTACAATGTGTACGCGGGTGCCGGGGACGAAATACCGGGCCTGCGGCCGGAGAGCTTGCGGTTCATCCTGGTTGGTTATTGAGAAACCGCGTAAAAACAGGGGGATGGCGGGTATCGTTGAGAAAAACGCGAGGTTTATTTGCGACTGTTGCTTTTTTGCATACCGGGTGTATATGTAAAGAAACGTAAAAAGCACCTTTACATTACGGCTGGATTTAACATCTCCGCTTGCCGTCAACTGGATGAATAAATGAATCATTTATTACTTGCCGACGATGACCCTGTGCTGTGCTCCATGCTCAAGCGCTACCTGGACAGTGAAGGTTTTCACGTCGATACCGTGCACGATGGCAAACTGGCTCTGCAGAAGGCGCTGACCCAGGATTACGACCTGCTGGCCCTGGACATCTCCATGCCGGGCATGAACGGTTTCGATGTCCTGCGCAGCCTGCGGACCTACAAGCACACCCCGGTGCTCATCCTGACCGCCCGCGGCGAATCGCACGACAGCCTCCTGGGCTTTGAGCTCGGGGCCGATGACTATCTCGCCAAGCCCTGCGATCCGCGCGTGCTGGAGGCGCATATCCGCGCGGTGTTGCGGCGCAGCGCGCCCCATGACAGCGACAAGGGCGAAGGCCGGCTGGTCTCGGTGGGCGATCTGACCCTGGATTGCGTTACCCGTGGCGTCCTGGTGAACGGCCGTTCGGTCACCCTGACCAAGACCGAATACAACATCCTGTCCTTGCTGGTCAGCAAGGCCGGTCAGGTGTTCGTGCGCGATGTACTCTCGGAATTGGCGTTGGGCCGGCCGCTGGGACGCTACGACCGCAGTCTGGACGTGCATATCAGCAATCTGCGCCGCAAACTCGGGCCGCTGCCGGATGGCCGGGAGCGCATCACCTCCATACGCGAGGTGGGTTATCGCTATCTGAAACCGTGAGCGCTACGTGCATAGACTCTTCTGGAAGCTGTTTCTGACGTTCTGGCTGGCCTTGCTGGCCTTTGGTGGCGGCACCCTTTTTTCCGCTTCCATGTATCTCGAACATCTGCGCGCCCTGCACGACGAGGCCCACAACAAGCTGGGCTTCAAGGACCGCGCCAATACCGCCCGCGAGATCGCTGCCAGAAAGGGCCTGCCCGGGCTGACCGCCTGGGCAGAACAGGTCGAGAGCGAGGAAGTCTTGCCCATCCTGGTACTGGATCCGGCGGGCCATGATCTACTCAACCGCGATGTCTCCGGCATGGCCCTGGCTCATCTGCATCGCCATCAGGACGTGGTCCGCGCCCACCTGCCGGACGAGCAGCACTACCACGGCGTGACTTTGCCGGATGGCCGGGAATACTGGCTGGTGATGGACACTCTCGGCGTGTCGCTGAAGCGCTGCCTGTCGCGGCCCCGGGTGATCGCCGTGCCGCTGATCCTGGCCACCTTCGCGAGCATCCTGTTCGGGCTGCTGCTGGCGCAGTACCTGGCCGTGCCCATGCTCCGCCTGCGCCGCGCCACGATAGCCTACGCGGCCGGCGACCTGAGCTATCGGGTGGCGCCCGGCTTCGGCCGGCGCCGCGACGAGGTGGTGGATCTGGCCATCTCCCTGGACGAAATGGCGGAAAGCCTGGAAGCCTTGCTCGAATCCAAGCGAGCCTTGTTGCGCGACGTATCCCACGAACTGCGCTCGCCCCTGGCGCGGGTTCAGGCCGCGCTGGGGTTGGCCCGGCAGCGTGACGGCGGCGACGAGCAGGAACTCGCCCTGATCCAGCACGAAACCGAGCGACTGAATGAACTCATCGGTTCCATCCTGACCTTCTCGCGGCTGGATTCGGGCTTGCGTCCGCTGCATCACCGCTCCCTCGAGTTGGCGGGCCTGCTGGCCGAGGCGGTGGAAAGCACCCGGGTTGAGGCCGACCCCAGGCAGATCCGGATTGATCTGGTCTGCGCGGACAAGGGGCGCTTCGAGGGCGATCCGATGATGCTCTATGGCGCGTTCGAGAATGTGCTGCGCAATGCCGTGCGCCATACCCCCGATGCCGGTTGCATCAAGGTCGGACTGTCCGAAGTGAGCCGGCCGGGGCAGCGGGGCGAAATCGTCATCCATGTGCTGGACCAGGGGCCGGGCGTGCCCGAGGCCATGCTGCAGGACATTTTCAAGCCCTTCGTCCGCGTCGATCAGGCCCACGGTGAAGGCATCGGCCTTGGCCTGGCCATCAGCCAGCGCATCATTCAGGCATACCGGGGCCGCATCATGGCCGAGAACCATCCGAACGGCGGCCTGCTGGTCTCCATCCATCTTCCCGCTTCATTGCACTGACGCGGAAATTCGGCGCCTCCCGGTTTGTCCTGGAAACCGCAGTCATCGTAGGTTGGGCACGCTACGCTTTGCCCAACCTACGGCTATTCACCCAATGGGTGCCCCCGTTTTGACCCCGAAAACCCAAGGGCAACCTGGCAAGAGGCCCCCATTTCATCCTGACAACCGCGGTTTCCAGGTTTATTTCAGCCGGCGCGAGTCGGGCGAGGGGTGTGCGCCCAGTGCCGGCAGGAAGGCTTCGGTCACCAGCAGGGGATGCCCGGCCAGGGCGAATTGCGAACGGCGCATCCAGAGGCGGCGCGGTGCCGTGCCGAGATGGGCGACGGCTGGGCGGTAAAGGGGATGGCGGGCGTCGAGTTGCCGGTATTCCAGAGGGAACCGGCGCACTTTGGGGTTGGCGAACAGGGCTTCGCCGAGGGGGCGATTGCCCAGGTGGGTGAGGGCACCCCAGGGGCCTTCCAGGCCGGCCAGGGGGATCACACTGTGGGCGAACACCAGGGGAGTGTCGCCGCAGATCAGCAGTACCTCGCGGATCAGGGCGTATTGCCCGTGACGCAGGCCGAGGGCCGCGTACTCGTCCGAAGCGGGTAGGGCGATACGCTGGCTCAGGCGTTGCACCCGCAGGCGCGGGCAAACGGCCCGCAGGCGGCGGGTCAGGGAGCCGTGGTCACACAGCCAGGCGCGCCAGGCGCCGCTGCGCCAGGCCGGTGTATTCCAGGGGTTCATGGGCTTCAGGCTAGGGACTCGTGGCGCCGCCGACGAGGTCGATGCGGCGCCGCAGCAGGGCCGCGGCGGCGCTGTCGCCGGCGGTCTGGGCGCGCTTCAGTTCCACGCTCAGCCAGGCCAGCAGGGGGCGCCGCCAGGCGCGTTCCGACGCGGTGTCGACGGCGGCGGCCAGGGTGGCGGGCGCGGCCCTGCCGGCCCGGAACAGGAGGGCGGCGGCGATCAGGCGCGGCAGGGGTTCCTTGATTTCCTGGGCGGCGTGGTTGGCGGCGGCATCATCCTGGGCCGTCACCAGGCTGGCGTAGTGCTCCGGCAGCCGCTTGGGGTCGAGGCCGCTCCAGTCGCCGGCGAGCAAGCGGGCGTAGGCAACCTCGTTGGCCGCGGCGGCATCGGCCAGGCGGTCGTAGCCCGGGCAGGACGAGAAATCCAGGGCGGCGGCGTGGGTGGCGCAGGCCGCCAGTTCGGCGCGGGCCAGCAGGTCGAGTCGGCCGCTACCGGAGATGTCCGCGCGCACCTTGTCCAGCGCCAGCGCGGCGGTCTTGCCGTCCCCTTCCAGCCAGCGTTCCTGAAATTGCTCGATCAGGTTGACCGCGTCCAGTTTCCAGTCGGGCGGCGGCGGGGTGCCGGAGCAGGCGGCGAGCAGCAGGAGTAGTACCGCGGCGGCGTGTTTCATGGTGTCTTCAACTCCACGTCGCGGGCGAAGGGCCATTTCTTGTTGAGTTCGTTGATCAGGTGATTGACCTTGAGCAGGGTGTCGTCGACTTCCAGGCGCAGCTGCCCCAGGTCGGTGGTGGCGGCGGCCACATCACCGGTGATTTTCTTCACGTCGCCGCTGGCGGCCTGGGCGTTGGCCAGGATGGCATCGGCCTTCTTCAGGCTCTCGCGGGCGTCACCCAGGATGGCGTTGAGTTTGGCGACCGATTCCCGTGCCTGGTCCATGATGCCGTTCGCGCCGAACAGGCGGCTGTCGGTCTTGCTCAGGACGCCATCCACCTTGAGGGAGACGCCATTGAGGGAGGCAAGCAGGGTATTGGCGTGGTCCAGGGTTTGCGCCACCTTCTCCGCCTTCTCCGAACTGCCCATCAACCCCTGAAGCACCCCGTTGTCGCCGGCCATGCGCCCGGTGACGACTTCCACATGGCCCAGGGTCCGGTTGATGGGCGAACCGGCGGCGGTGATGGCTTCGACATTGGCGAGGATGGCCTTCACCTTGTCCATCAGCACCGGGATGTCCTTGCTGGCGTCGCCGCTCAGCAGCGGCCGCACCGCGCCGTCCTCCAGGGGCGGATCCTTGAGGTCGGCGGTGGCGGCCTTGATCTTGGCGCCGCCGACGATGGCCTTCTCCAGGGTGAACACGCTGCTCTTGCGCAGCCAGCGGGCATCCTCGCTGGGGATGGCCAGTTCGATGCGGACCTGGCCGTCCTCGCTCAGTTGCAGGCGGCTCACTTTCCCGATGGGGAAGCCGGAGAAGGAAATCGGCATGCCCACGCTGACTCCATCCACGTCGCTGGCGGTGAGCACCAGGCGGCGGGTGGCCTGGAAGGCGCCGCGGGCGTAAAGGGCGTAGCCGACGAAGGCCGCGCTCAGGAGCACGGTGATGACCAGCAACAAGCCGATCTTGAACTCCAGGTTCTTGATCAGCGGGGCGCGTGGAGGCGGTGCGGCGGATAGAGGGGCTCGTTCCATCGGTAATCCAGAATCCAGCAGTCGTTGAGGTAGTCGGCCAGGCGTTGCAACTGATCGCCGAGATAGGTTGGGTAGAAGGTGTCGGGCAGGAGCAGCGCGGGACGGTCGATCAGGATTATAGGTGGCCGCTCGATGGCGGACCTCAGCAGCAGGGCGATGCAGCGTTCCATGGGGGTGAGCTGCGGGTCGCGCTTCAGCGCGCAGCCTTCCAGGCCGGTGCAAAGCAGAAGTTGCCAGGCGCTGGCGGCGGCACTGGCGTAATCCTGGTTGTGGCGGTATTGCGGGATCAGCGCGATGTTGTCCAGCACCGACAGGTTGGCGCGCAGGGGCATGTCCACGGAAACCAGGCGCGCGCCGGCCTGCTTCGCCAGCAGGGCGCGGCGCTCGCCGTCGTCGGCGAGAAACTTCAGATGTATTTGAAGGCTAATGACGCCACCTCGATCAGCATCAGGACGAAGAACAGCCGTACCATGCCGCGCAGCACGGAAATCGGCGCCATGAACAGCATCTTCGGCGTGGCGAGGCCTTCCGCAACCGGAATGATCGTCACCGCGAGGCCGAAGGCCAGCGATTTGAGCCAGATGCTGGACAGGATGGCCGCGTCGAACACCTTGCCCATCACCCGGTTGAAATCGGGCAGGCTCCAGGGCTGCCAGCCATAGACCGCGACATAGGCCAGCAGCAGGGCCAGGACACTGGTGATGGCGGTCAGCGACAGCACCGAGAGCATGCCGCCGATGACGCGCGGCATGAATTCCAGGCGCAGGGTGTCGACGCCGCTGTCTTCCAGCGCCTCGATCTCGTTGTGGATGCGCATCAGCGCCACTTCGGTATTGATCGCGGAACCGGACCTGAGTGCCACGAACAG
>CAIXFP010000104.1 GCA_903918705.1 uncultured Pseudomonadota bacterium | reverse complement strand
ACGCCGTCATCGTGGGCGCCTCGAATCACGTCGGCCGCCCCATGGCCCTGGAGTTGCTTCTGGCCGGTTGCACCGTGACCGTCTGCCATTCCGCCACCGGCAATCTGGCCGAGATGGTGGCTCAGGCCGATCTCGTGGTGGCCGCCGTGGGGCGCCCGGAAATGGTCAAGGGCGAGTGGATCAGGGAAGGCGCCATCGTCATCGACATCGGCATCAACCGCCTCCCCGACGGCCGTATCTGCGGTGACGTGGAATTCGCCAGCGCCCGTGAGCGCGCCGGCTGGATCACCCCGGTGCCCGGCGGCGTCGGCCCCATGACCGTGGCCACCCTGCTGCGCAACACCCTGGAGGCGGCGCAATTGCCGCGTATCTGAGCCGGAAGGAGCGGAGTTCGCGCTTACGGCTCCGCTTCATCCGGGTCCGGCGGCCCTACGCGGTGCCAGGAATTTTCGTTGAGGGCGACCTCGTAGCGCGCCCATTTGCGAAATTCATCCAGGGTGCAGTCTCCGGCCTTGCGCCTGCAGGCGCCGGCGATGCCCTTGTAGCTGACGGTTTCCCCGCCCTTCTCCGCGTCGCGCGCGCAACCGAGCACCTGGCGCACGCCCCAGGCGCGCCCATATCCGCCGTTGCTGTAATACACCCCCACGCGGATGGCCAGGGCAACACGGGGTGACGGGTTCATGCCTGGAATCTCCTGGGTGACCTCGCGCCGCTGCGCGAGGGATTCGATCTACGCAAAGCGCGGATTTTGTCCCAACTGGCTCTGCCACAGTGCCCGAAACGCTTCCGCCGGCAACGGGGGGCTGTAGAAATAGCCCTGGTAAGCATCGCAATCGTGGATTTGCAGGAAGTCAAGCTGTTCCGCCGTTTCCACCCCTTCGGCTAGCACCTTGAGCTTCAGGTTCTTGGCCATGGCGATGATGGTGGCGGCAATTTCCACGTCATTGCCGTCCTGGGGCAGGTCGCGGATGAAGCCACGGTCGATCTTGAGCTTGTCCACCGCGAAGCGCTTGAGGTAGGCCAGGGAGGAGTAGCCGGTACCGAAATCGTCGATAGCCAGACTGACACCCAGGCCCTTGAGTGCGGCCAGGACGCCGGCGGCCTGCTCGCCCTGGGCCATGATGGTACTTTCGGTCAGCTCCAGTTCCAGGAGGTGGGCGGGAAACCCGGTCTCTTCCAGTACGTGGCGCAAGTGCTCCACCAGGTCGCGCTGCTCGATCTGGCGTGAAGACAGGTTCACCGCCAGGTGGATCGGGGGCAGGCCGGCATCCAGCCAGGCACGGAATTGGCTGCAGGCCTGGCG
Organism: uncultured Pseudomonadota bacterium; assembly: GCA_903918705.1. Classification (GTDB taxonomy): domain Bacteria; phylum Pseudomonadota; class Gammaproteobacteria; order Burkholderiales; family Thiobacillaceae; genus PFJX01. The sequence continues at coordinate 6,129 of CAIXFP010000104.1, read as the reverse complement.
CAATACCCACTCGCCGAGGGGACGGATCAGGCCGGTTTCCTCCGCCAGGGGGATGAAGCGGGCCGGCGGCACCAGTTCGCCATCCGGCGTCAGCCAGCGCACCAGGGCCTCGGCGCCGATCAGGACACCATCGCTGGCGGACACCAGGGGCTGGTAGTGGACGACGAATTCGCCGCGTTCCAGGGCGCCGCGCAGACGCGATTCCAGGTGCAGGCGCTCGTTGGCCTGGTCGGTCAGGGCCTCGGTGTAGAAGCGGTAGGTGTCGCGCCCCTGGGCCTTGGCCTGGTAGAGCGCGGCATCGGCATTGCGCACCAATTGCGTGGCGTCGGCGGCATCCCGCGGGAACAGGCTGATGCCGATGCTGGCGCCGCTGAACACTTCCCGGCCATCGCTCAAGCTGAAAGGCTGGCGCAGCACCGCCAGCAGGTTCTGGGCCACCACGGCGGCTTCGTTGGGGCCGTCCAGATCTTCCAGAAGAATGACGAATTCATCGCCGCCCAGCCGCGCCAGGGTGTCCATGGTGCGCAGGCTGGCGGCCAGGCGCCGGGAGATGGCTTGCAGCAGCTCGTCGCCGACCGGGTGTCCGAGGCTGTCGTTGACGTTCTTGAAGCCGTCGAGATCCATGAACAACAGCCCCAGGCCTATGCCCTGGCGCCGCGAAATATCGATGGCATGGGCCAGGCGCGACTGGAACAGGGTGCGGTTGGGTAAAGCGGTGAGGGGGTCATGGTGCGCCAGGTGTTCCAGTTGCGCCTCGGACTGCTTGATCCGGCTGATGTCGGCGAAGACGCCGACGTAATTGGCCAGGCTGCCGTCCTCGTTGTGCACGGCGCTGATGGACAGCCATTCCGGATACTGCTCGCCGGCCTTGTTGCGGTTCCAGACTTCGCCCTGCCAGCCGCCGTTGGCTTCGATCTCGGCCCAGACCTCCTTGTAGAACGCCTCGTCGTGGCGGCCGGAGCGCAACCACTGGGGAGTATTGCCCACCACCTCCTCGGCGGTATAGCCGGTGATGCGGGTGAAGGCGCGATTGACGAAGAGGATGCGGGTCTCGGCATCCGTCACCATGACGCCTTCCAGGGTGTTGTCGAACACCTTGGCGGCCAGACGCAATTCCTCCTCGGCGGCCATCCGTTCGCTGACGTCGATGAATGTGATGACGGCGCCCTCGCAGCGGCCTTCGCGCAGGACCGGGTGCGACCAGTATTCCACCGGGAAAGGCACTCCATCGCGGCGCCAGAACACCTCGCCCTCCACATGGCGAATTTCCCGCAGATTCGGACGTGGCAGCACCGGGCACTCATGGGCCGGGTAAGGGCTGCCGTCGCGGTGGGCATAGTGGATCAGGCCATGGATCTTCTCCCCGAGCAGATCCTCGGCCGAGGCGTAGCCCAGCATTTCCAGGCAGGCGCGATTGACGAAGGTGCAGCGGCCAGCCATGTCCACGCCGAAGATGGCCTCGGCGGTGGAGTTCAGGATGAGATGCGTCTCCGCTTCCTTGGCGACTACCGTCCGCTCCACCCGGTCACGCCGCAGGACACCAGCCAGGGCTTCGGCGACGGCTTCGAGGAAGTCCTGATCCTCCGTGACATGCGGATGCCCGACCGGCAGATACAGCACCAGGACGCCCAGCACCTCGCCGCCGGCCAGCAGGGGCAGGCTGTAGTGGCCGTGATCGCTGATTCCCGCATAGTGGATTTCATGGCGATGGTCGATGTACCCGGCGTAGATCGTGCCGCCCGTTGCCGCCGCGCGGCCGCACAGGCACTCGCCCAGCCGCACCTGGGCGCAGCGGGCGCGGATTTCCGGCGAGAAGTTGCGCTGGGCCAGCAAGCGCAGACCGTCCCGCTCGTTGGTGAAAATGCCCCCCTTGGGCAGCAACGTCAGCCAGGAAACCTGGAGCAGGCGATCCAGGCAGCGTTCCAGTCGCTCGATGATGTTGCCCTTGCCGATGCCGATTTCCATGATTTCCCGCAACGCTTTCTGCTGTTCACGATCCAGGCTGATGCGGGCTTCATGCTGGCGGCGCTCACTGATGTCGCGGGCCACCGCGACCAGGAAGTCTCGAGTCGAGGCGCGGACATGGCGCAGGCTGATTTCCACCGGGAACCACTCGCCCGATTTGCGCCGGAAACGGGTTTCCCCGGCCTGGATGCCGCGCTCGGCCATGGCGGTCGCCCAGGCCGGCCAGGCCTCAACGCCGTGGCACAACTCGGCGAAGCCGTGGCAATACAGGTCGAGCAGATCCGCCTGGCCGCAACCGAGCAGATCGCCCGCCTGTTCGTTGCCCTCCACCACGCGGCCACTGGCCAGATCGACGACGAACACGGCGTCGTTCACCTGGCTCATCACGCTGCGTTCCATAAGCCGGTGCTCCACCGACTGCAATCGCTCGCGGGCACCGTCGAGAGCCCGTTCCAGTCGCTCGATGGTGCCCTGCAACTGTTCGACGTAATACTCCTGCAAGGCCTTGACCAGATCGTGGCGGGTCAGCAACCCGACCAGGCGTCCCGCCGTGTCCACCACCACCAGACGGCGGATGCCGGACTGCTCCATGCGGTGCATGGCGACGGCCAGGAGTTCATCGGCCCGCACCGCCAGCGGCGGCCGGCTCATGACCGCGTCCAGGCGCCGTAGCGCCGCATCGCCGCCCTGGCGTGACAGGCGCACGATGTCGCGCTCGGTGACCACGCCGACGGGGCGGTCGCCGGCCACCACGATCACGCAACTCAGAATCCGCTCCGCCATGGCGCGGGCGGCGGCCAGCAGGCTTTCGTGCCGCTCCAGGGTGAACACCTTGCCGGTCATGGCCGTGGCCACGGTGCGCGGCTGCACCATGTATTCCATGCCAATGCCGTGCAGCAGGTCGCCTTCCGTGACCAGGCCCAGCAGATCACCGGCACCGTCCAGCAGCAGCAGATGGCGGACATTGCGCGCGGCCATGAGCTGGTAGGCGCGATGAATTTCCATGCCGGGATTGCTGGCGAGCAGGGGTTCGTGCATGTAGGCGCCGATCGGCTCCTCCGCCCGCCAGCCGCCGCGGGCCACCAGCGCCACGCTGTCGCGCTCGGTAAAGATGCCGACCGGCTTCCTGCCCTCCAGCACCACCACGCAACTGATGCGCAGTTCCTCCATGCGCCGCCATACCTCGGCCAGGGGCGTGGCCACCACCACGGTATGAACCGTGGGATTGAGGATTTTTTCCAGAGTGACTGTAGGCATGAAATGGCACCGATCCCGCTATGAAGATTTCTTTTGTAAGTGCGCCATTATGCCGTTGCCTGGCTGGATTTCGCTTACGAGATTCCCCTTGCCCAGGCCGCGGAGCACCACCCGCCTCGACTATCTGGTCAGCCGCCGATAGATGTCGGAGACCTTGAAGGGCAGTTGCGCCACGTCGTCGAGAATGATGTAGCGGGCGGCGCCATAGAGGTGGGGCAGGTAGTCGCGGGCTTCCCGGTCGATGGTGATGCAGAACGGATGCACCCCGGCGCGGCGCGCTTCCAGCAGAGCCATACGGGTGTCCTCGATGCCGTACTGGCCGCGGTAGCCGTCGAAGTAATCGTCCGGGCGGCCGTCGGACAGGGTGATCAACACCCGGTTCGCCGCTTCCACCTCGCCCAACAGCCTGGTGAGGTGGCGGATGGCAAAGCCCATGCGGGTGTATTCCTGGGCGCGGATGCCGGAGATGCGTGCCTTCACTTCCTCCGAATAGGGTTCGGCGAAGGTCTTGATGCGGAACAGTTCGCAGCGCTTGCGGGTGATGCCGGAAAAGCCGTAGATGGCATAGCGGTCGCCCAGGCGTTCCAGGGCCTCGCACAGCAGTACCAGGGCTTCCCGCTCGGCGTCGTTGATCCAGCCCCGGGTGGAGCCGCTCATGTCCACCATGAAGGCCACCGCGATGTTGCGTTCGGCGCGGTGCTGGCGCACGAACAGGCGATCGCTCATCTCGCGGCCATCCCGGGCGTCGGCCAGGGCCTCCACCAGTGCGTCGATGTCCACCTCGTCGCCGTCCACCTGTCGCTTCAGGCGGCGGTTCTCGTCGCGCATGGCCTCGAAGCCGCGGCGCAGGTGCTTCACCACGGCAGCGTGCTTCTCCAGGGTGGCCCGGTAAAAGCCGTCGTGCACCGGCGGCACCTCCCTTTCCCGCATCACGCACCAGTTCTTGCGGTAGTGCTCGCGGCCCATGTCCCACTCGGGGTAGAAGGTGGCGCCTTCCTCGTGATAGGTGCCCTGCCACACCGAATCCGGGTCGGCGGCCTGGTCGTAGAGGAGACTGGGGTCGTACTCGCCGTCCCCGGCAGGCACCAGGTATTCCGGGGGGATGCCGCCGAAATCCAGGTAAACGGAGGTCAGCAGCGCCTTGACGTCGTCGGGCGGGGCGATGGGGGTGCCGTCCAGGGTAAGTTCCAGGTCCAGGCGGCCTTCCTGGTCGTCCACCTCGGCGACAAATTCGGGCATGTCGCGTTCCTCGCCGGACGGTTGGCCGAGCTGATGGCGAGTGTGCTCATCCATGAGGTCCGCCAGTTTCACCCGCAGCCGCGCCTTCTCCTTTTCCCGGCGCGCGGCAAAGGCGGCGGCCACGGCCTCGGGCTTCAATTCACCCTGATAGCACCAGGGCTGGAAATCGGCCAGGCGCATGGCATTGCCCAGAAAGACGAGGCTGTCCTCCAGGTCCGCCGGGGACTCCTCCAGGCGCCGCGCGATGGCTTCCCAGCCGGCCGGCAGGCCCTCGCCCAACTGGGCCTTCAGATGATCCATGTCGCGCCGCAGGCCGGGAAACTCGCGGCCGATGCGGGCGGACAGGCGCAAGGTCTCCAGGCCGGCAAATTGCCTCAGGGCGCGTTGCGGATCGGGGAAGTCGGCGCAGGCGGCGGCCAGATCGGCGCGAAAGGTGCCGAAGCGGGTCTGCGCCCAGAGCAGGGCCACCGCCGCCTTGGCCAGTTTGAAGTTGTCCGCCGCCACGGGAAAGCGCGCGAACACGCCGGGCAGGACGATCTTCTCGGTATCGGTATACAGCCCCTCGCCCTGCTCCACCCGCAGGCGCCGCCCGGAGAGGCCGCGCACGAAGTTGCCGAGCACCCCGGCCACGTCCTCGAACAGCACGCCGGCACTCATCTCCAGGTGCCGTTCGCCGTGGTGGTCGGCCTCCTCCAGAACCTGCAGGGCCGGGCGCAGGCCCTTCTGGTCGTAAACGTCGCAAGCACCCAGCGCCCAGGCTTCCATCAGGCGGCGGTCCATGCGCCCCACCAGGGCCGGCGCCCGGCGCGCGAACTGCCAGGCCACTTCGAGATGGGTACTGGCGATGCGCTTGATCCAGTCCAGCAGGAATTCCTGGTCAGGCTCCGGCAGGGCCGCCAGCAGGTCGGCCGTGGGCGCCACCTTGCGGTAGGAGACGTCGGCTTCCAGCAGCACTTCCAGAACCTGGGCGATGGCGGCGGCGTTCATGGGCAAACTCCCCCTGTTCTCACATGGGGAGGCAAGGATCGCCCCTCACCACCGCGTCAGCACCGGATACTGGGTGATCAGCGGGTCCGGGGTGAGGATCACCATCTGGCTGGCGATGGCCTGGCAGATCAACATGCGGTCGAAGGGGTCGTGGTGCAGCAGGGGCAATTTATCCAGCACCAGGGTGTCCGCCTCACTCAGGGGCAGCGATTCAATTCCGTGTTTCTCGCGTTCACCGGGAACGTAACGCACCGGCACGTCGCCCAGGGGCAACTTGCCGAGACGATGCTTGACCGAGATTTCCCAGGCGGACACCGACGACAGATAAATTTCGTTGGCCGCCTCGCTGAACAAAGCGCGGGCAATGGGACTGGCCTCGGGGCGGCCGCGAATCAGCCAGAGAAACGCACAGGTATCGAGCAGGATCCTCATTTCCTGTAACGCTCGGGTGGCTCAGCGGCGACGAGTGGCGGTACGGGTTGATTCATGTTGTCCAGCAGCGGATCGGACGATGCACCGTTGAAGGCGGCAAGCAACTCGTCGGGCAAGGGCTCGAAGAAACTGGCCGGAATTTCGTAATCGGCATCACACGCCAGCCCCACCGGGCGCGGCCCCTTGCGCGCCGCGCGGATCGGCACGACCTCCGCCACCGGCACGTTGCGGCGGCAGATCACCACGGTT
>CAIXFP010000103.1 GCA_903918705.1 uncultured Pseudomonadota bacterium | reverse complement strand
GTCGAAGTGGCCGATCCCGAGTTGTGGGAGGAAGTGAACACCAAGCTCGATCTGGCGCGCGCCTACCTGGAAATGGGCGACAAGGAAGGTGCCCGCGAAATCCTCCAGGAAGTGCTGGGCGAAGGCGACCCGCAGCAGAAGGCGGACGCCGACAAGTTGCTGGCCGACGCGGGTTAAGGGGCATCTTTGGGGGCCTCTTTGCACCCGGCAAGCCGCATCCTGATCTACCTCCTGGCAGCCCTGGCAATCCCAGGGCTGCCTTTTTTCCTGCTGCCGGCTTTGCTCCTCCTGGCCCTGGCGGGCGATTCCATGCGCCAACCGTGGCGTCTGATCTGGCGCACCCGCTGGCTGCTGCTGGTGTTGTTCTTCGGCTACGCCTACAGCCTGCCCGGCGAACCCGCGCTGGCCTGGCTGGGCAGCGTCTCACCCTCATTACCGGGTCTGGCGCGCGGTGGCCAGCAGGCCCTGCGCTTGCTGATCCTCCTGCTCTGGCTGGACGTGCTGGTGTTGCGCTTGTCCACCGCGGATCTGATGGCCGGCGTCTACACCCTGCTGCGGCCGTTCGCCTGGTTGGGCGTGAATATAGAGCGTGCCGCCCTGCGCCTCGGGCTGACCCTGCGCGCCATCGAGGGCCTGGAGCGCGGTCGCGGCAACCTGCGCCGCCTGTTCGGCGAAGACCTGGGCCGTGACCTGCCCAGCGTGGTGCGCCTGGACCTGCAACCCCTGCGCGCCCGCGACCTCCTGCTGCCCACCCTGATCGGAGCCCTATGGCTATGGTTCGGCGCATAGCCCTGGGGCTGGAATACGACGGCCGGGCCTTCCATGGCTGGCAGACCCAGCCGGACGGCAACACCGTGCAGGACCATCTGGAACGCGCCTTGGGCCACATCCACGGCGTCCCGGTGGACCTCCTGGCGGCGGGGCGTACCGATGCCGGCGTCCATGCCAGCGGCCAGGTGGCCCACTTCGACGCCGTGAACGACCGGCCGGAGCAGGCCTGGGTGCGCGGCGTCAACACGCATCTGCCGGAAGGCATCCGGGTGCTCTGGGCCCGCGCCGTGGCAGAGGACTTCCATGCCCGCTATGCCGCCGAGGAACGGCTATACCGCTATCTCCTGCTCAACCGGCCCATGCGGCCCGCTCTGCTGGCCGGGCAGGTGGGCTGGTGCCATGGCCCTCTCGATGAGGCCGCCATGAATCGCGCCGCCGCACACCTCGTCGGCATCCATGATTTCACCGCCTTTCGTGCCGCCGAGTGCCAGGCGAAGACCCCCATCCGCGACCTGCGCGAAGCCAGCGTGCAGCGCGATGGCGAGATGTTGACCCTGCAATTCCGCGCCAATGCCTTCCTCCATCACCAAGTGCGCAACATGGTGGGCGCCCTGGTCTGGGTGGGCCTGGGGCGCCGGCCGCCGGACTGGGTGGCGGAAGTCCTGGCGGGCCGCGACCGCACCCGCGCCGCGTCCACCTTCATGGCCGATGGCCTGTACCTGGCGGGGGTGCGCTACGATGCCCGCTTCGGCCTGCCGGCCTCCCCTTACTTCCCCTGCCAGCTACCCAGCACCTGACCTCTCGACTCTCCACTCGCTACTCTCAACTGCCTTTTCATGACCCGAATCAAGATTTGCGGCATCACCCGCGTCGCGGATGGCCTGGCCGCCGCCCAGGCCGGGGCACACGCCATCGGCCTGGTGTTCGTCGCCAGGAGCCCGCGCCACGTCACGCCCGATCAGGCCCATGCCATCGCCCGCGCCCTGCCGCCCTTCGTCGCCAGCGTCGCCCTGTTCGTCAATCCAACCGTGGCCGAGGTGGAAGCCGTGCTGAAGTCCGTGCGCCCGGACCTTCTGCAATTCCACGGTGAGGAAGACCCCGAATTTTGCCGCGCCTTCGGCGTGCCATACCTGAAAGCGTTCCGGGTAAGGCCGGGAGTCGATTTGCTACAATGTGCGGCTGCCTATGGCGACGCCCGGGGCTGGCTCTTGGATGCCTGGAGCGAGGCGGCCCACGGCGGCACCGGCGAGCGCTTCGACTGGGACCTGATCCCCGCTGACCTGCCGCGGCCGGTGGTGCTGGCCGGCGGCCTGGTGCCGGGTAACGTGGCGGACGCGGTACGCCGGGTGCGGCCCTGGGCGGTGGACGTGTCCAGTGGCGTCGAGGTGGGCAAGGGTATCAAGGATGCGGCGAAGGTCGCCGCGTTCATCAAAGAGGTTGAAAACGTTGACTTACAGCTATCCCACATACAACTACCCTGATGGCAGCGGCCACTTCGGCCCCTATGGCGGCATCTACATGGCCGAGACGCTGATCCCGGCAGTGGAGGAACTGCGCCAGCAGTATCTGCGCTTCCGCGACGATCCCGAGTTCAAGGCCGAATTCGCCCACGAGCTGAAGCACTACGTGGGCCGTCCCAGCCCCATCTACCACGCCCGGCGATTGTCGGAGAGCCTGGGCGGCGCCCAGATCTACCTGAAGCGGGAAGACCTGAACCACACCGGCGCCCACAAGATCAACAATGCCATGGGCCAGGCCCTGCTGGCGAAACGCATGGGCAAGCAGCGGGTGATCGCAGAGACCGGCGCCGGCATGCACGGCGTGGCCACCGCCACGGTGGCGGCGCGCTTCGGCATGGAATGCATCGTCTACATGGGCGCCGAGGATATCCAGCGCCAGGCCCCCAACGTGTTCCGCATG
>CAIXFP010000102.1 GCA_903918705.1 uncultured Pseudomonadota bacterium | reverse complement strand
GCTTGCGGGCGTGGCCGCGGCCCCCGTGGCGCCGGTGGTGACTTCCGCCAGCATCAGCGGCACGGTGGGCACGGCCCTGTCCTTCACGGTGTCCGCCAGCGCCGCCGACCCCCTCACCTACAGCCTCTCCGGCGCCCCCGCCGGCATGAGCATCAGCGCCGCCGGCGTGGTGACCTGGGCCACCCCCGTGGCCGGCAGCTATGCGGTGACGGTGACCGCCAGCGACGCCACCACCCATCTGAGCGGCCAGGGCGTGTACAACATCACCATCACCGTGCCGCCACCGGTCGTCGCTTCCGCCAGCATCAGCGGCAAGGTGGGCACGGCGCTGTCGTTCAACGTTTCCGTGACCGCCATCAACCCGCTGACCTACACGCTGGGCGGCGCTCCCGCCGGCATGAGCATCAGCGCCGCCGGCGTGGTGACCTGGCCCAGCCCGGTGGCCGGCACTTACCCGGTGACCGTGACCGCCCGCGACAGCAAGACCGGCCTGAGCGGCCAGGGGGTGTACACGGTCGCCATCGCCGTGGCGCAACCTCCGGTGGTGGGCAGCGCCACGATCAATGGCAATGCCGGGGCGGCACTGTCATTCACGGTCTCCGTGACCGCCGCCAATCCGGTGAGCTACACGCTGGGCGGCGCGCCTTCCGGCATGGCCATCAGCAGCGCCGGCGTGGTGACCTGGGCCAGTCCCGTGGTCGGCGCCTATACGGTCACCGTCATCGCGAAAGACACGAAAACGGGCTTGAGCGGCCAGGGCCTCTACACGGTGAACATCTCAGCGACGGGCCCGGTGATCACGGCCCCGGCCATGACCGGCGTGGTGGGCAAGGCCCTGAGCGGGACGATCAGCATCACGGACCCCGGCGTGTCGGGAATTTCCGTGTCCATCTCCGGCGCCCCGCTGGGCATGTCCTTCTCGGTGAGCGGCCTGATCATCACCGCCCACTGGACCAATCCGGTGCTGGGTAGCTACAGCCTGAAAGTTTCGCTGCTCGACTCGGCCGGGCGGACGGCTCAGGCCACCGTGCCCATCACCATTACGGCCAGGTAGGATGGGATCGGGGGACGACTCCACAGCCCGCTCGCCGCGAAGGAACGCTTCCCGGGCTTCCACCCGCGCCGGTGTTCCGGCCGGGCTAAGGCGGAGGCGGCTCCCCGGCGCCCGGGTTGGGCCGCGCCGCCCAGACCGGGTGGGGATGCCAGGTCGCCGCCCAGGCCGGCAGTTCTGCGGAGGGCATCGGACGGGCGATGCCGAAGCCTTGCGCCACTTCGCAGCCGAGTTGCAGCAACAGGCTGCCATGGGCAACGGTTTCCACGCCTTCGGCGATGACCTGGCGCTGAAAGGCGCCGGCCAACCCGAGGACGCCCTCGAGCAGGGCGATATTCTCGGCATCGGCGAGCATGTCCCGCACAAAACTCTGGTCGATCTTGAGATGGCTTGCCGGCAGCCGCTGCAGGTAGGTGAGGGAGGAGTAGCCGGTGCCGAAATCGTCCAGCGCAAAACTCACTCCCATCTCCCGGCAGGCATGCATGACCCGGGAGGTTTCCACCATATCCTCCAGCGCGCTGGTTTCCAGCACTTCCAGTTCCAGGTGGCCGGGCTTGACGCGCGGATGGCCGGCCAGCAGCGTTCGTAGCCGTTCCACGAAGCCGGCCTGCTGCAACGACAAGGCGCCGATGTTGACGCTCACCGGCAGGTCCAACCCGGCATCGAGCCAGTTCTCCAAGTCCACCAGGGCCGTGCCGATGACCCAGGTGTCCAGTTCCACGGCCAGCGCGTGATTTTCCACCGTCGGCAGAAATTCCGCCGGCAGCAGCAAACCCCGCTCCGGATGCCGCCAGCGGATCAGGGCCTCCACCCCGAGGATGCGGCCGCTGCGCATGTTCACCTTGGGCTGGTAATGCAGCACGAATTCGCATTCCGCCAGGGCGCGGCGGATGCGCTCCAGGCTTTCATGGCGGCCGCGGACATGGCGATCCTGAACGGCGTCGAACAGGTGGTAGCGGTTCTTGCCGGCCAGCTTGGCCTGGTACATGGCCTGGTCGGCCTGGCGCAGCAACTGGTCCGCATCCACCTCCTCGGCCTGGGGATAGAACGTGACGCCGATGCTGGCCGATACATGGCACAGGACATCGCCCAGGGGCACCGGCAGCACCGCCGCGGCGAGCAGGCGGTCGAGCAACGGCACGCAGGCGTCGACTTCGCCCAGGTCGATGAGGACGGCGACGAATTCGTCGCCCCCCAGTCGGGCGATGGTGTCGCCTTCGCGCAAGGCCCGCTTCATGCGGCCGGCCACGGCGATGAGCAACTGGTCGCCGATTTCGTGGCCGTGGGCGTCATTGATGGACTTGAAGCCGTCCAGATCCAGGTAGGCCACCGCCAGTTGCTGGCCATGCCGCAAGGACTGGGCCATGGCCAGATGCAGGCGGTCGGCCAGGAGCACGCGATTGGGCAGGTTGGTGAGGGCGTCGAAGTGGGCGATGTGCTCCAGCCGTTTTTCGTTTTCCTTGAGGGGGGTGATGTCGGAGAGCAGCGCGACATATTGCCGAATATGGCCCTGGGCATCGAGCACGGCGCTGAGGGTCTGCATGGTGGCGAACGCCTCGCCACTCTTGCGCCGGATCCAGATTTCTCCGGCCCAGTAGCCATGCTCCCGCAACGCGCGCCAGACGCCCGCGTGGAAATCGCCGCCATGCTGTTCGCCTCTCAGCGCCTGCATGTCCCAGCCCAGCAATTCCTCGCGGTCGTAGCCGGAGATGCGGGTGAATTCCTGGTTGACGTCGATGATCCGGCCGTCGCGGTCGGCGATCAGGATGCCCTCGCGGGCATGCGTGAACACGCTGGCGGCGAGCCGCAGCGCCTCCTCGGTCTTCCTGCGCTCGCTGATGTCGCGGCTGACCCCCTGGATATGGGTCACCCGGCCCGCCGCATCGGCGATCAGAGTGGTCACCACCTCCGTGGGCACACAGCCGCCGTCCTTGCGGGTTACATCCACCTCATGGGTCTGGACACGGGCGCCGGCCTTGCCGGCGGCGAAATCCGCCAGCCGCCGCGGCAGGGTATCCGCCACCATGGCGTAGGAATCCGGCGTCAATGCCTCGCGCATGGACTGGCCCAGGGTTTCCTCCACCGAGTAGCCCCGCATCTTCGCCACCGACGGACTGACGTAGCTGTAGCGGTCGCGGGCCAGGTCGAACAGCCAGATGACGTCGCTGGCGTTTTCCGCGACCAGCCGGTAGCGCGCCTCGCTGCCGCGCAATTCCGCCGCCGACCGCTGGCGGTCGCTGATGTCCCGGACCTCCCCCAACACCTTGCCACCCGGCAGCGGCGCGCCGCTGATTTCGACGCTGACGCGGTGGCCATCCCGGTGCAGCAACTGCGCTTCAAGGAATACGCGCTCACCGGCGAGACAACGCCGGAAGGCGGCCGTCACCTCCGCCATCGATTCGGGCGCGAGGATCTCGGGATAGCGGGTCCGCGACAACTTCGCCGGACCATGGCCGAGAAGCCGTTCCGCCTGCTGGTTGGCGAAGGCGAACAGGCCGTCCGCTTCCACCAGAAACATGGCGCTGGGCGAACTGTCCAGGGCGGTGCGGAATTGCGCCTCGCTGGTCTTCTGCCGACGTTCGCTGCGGGATGCCAGGACGTAGGTGATGCCCAGGGTGAGGACGATGTTGAGGGTCAGCACGGTGGCGAACGCCAGCTTGTGGATCGTGCCGGTCAACGCCATCAGATCCTGACCGGGGGCGGTGAACAGGGCCTGGACGCCGCGCGCCGCGAAGACCGGGCATCCCGCCAGGAAGGCCAGGCCGAGGAACACCAGCATGCCGCGATTGGCGTCCGCGCGCGCATTCCCGGAAGCCAGCAGCAACCAGGCCTGGAGGAAAATCAGCCCGGCGCCGACCACCGAAACGACCACGACGCGCGCCGCCAGGCTGGGCTCCACATAGGTGAAATAAGCGAGGCCGGCCAGCGCGGACACGGCGGCGAACACATCGATCCGGTGGCCGCCGGGATAATTCAGGAACAGGCGCAATCCGCAATAGCCACGGGCCATGCCGGCCAGGACCAGGGTATTGCCGAAGAGGATGGAGAAGAGATCCGGCACCAGGCCGCGCAGGCCGATCAAGGTAAAACCGAGGGCGCTGAAACTGGCCCCCCAGGTCATCTCGCGCACGCCCGGCACCCGCGACATGACCCGATTGACCAATTGCATCGCCACCGCCAGCAGCAGGGCGCTGAGCGTGGCCAACAGGATCAGGAGGCGGATATCGGCGACGGGCATGTCCGGGGCGAGTCCGTCATAGGTTGGGCCGGCATGGGATCCATTCCGGTGAAATGGAAGATTGCCGCGTAGGCCGAGACGAACCGGCCCGTTCCCGCAGTGGCATCAAGTCATCCCCATGGCAAGGCGTTGTGAATTTCCGTAAGAGTAGGCCAAACGAGAGCCTACGTCTTGCGTAAATGATTCCCCATTAAAGGCTTTCCTGGAGGAGAGATCGCCATTTGTTGATAGGTTTACTCAACTATTAGCCATCGCTTATACTTCGCCCATCACGCCTACAGGAACCTTGTCATGAGCGCTTGCGATTCGGTCTGCGAGACCGCCGCCCCCTGCCCCACCCTGCAACCCATCGCCGATGTCCAGAACTATCCGGACTCGCGCAAGCTGGCCATCGACAAGGTCGGCATCAAGGCCATCCGGCATCCGGTGAAGGTGCTCGACAAGACCGGCGGCGCTCAGCACACCATCGCCACCTTCGGCATGTACGTGTACCTGCCGCACCATTTCAAGGGCACCCACATGTCCCGCTTCATCGAGATCCTCAACGGCAACGAGCGGGAATTCTCGGTGGAATCCTTCGAGGCGGTGC
>CAIXFP010000101.1 GCA_903918705.1 uncultured Pseudomonadota bacterium | reverse complement strand
GTGACCCGCCGCAAAATCAGCGGCACCACCCGCAGCGACGATGGACGCGATTGCCGCGACACCTTCTTGGGGTTGGCGAAGACTTGCCAGAAACTTGGCATATCATTCTGGGACTATCTCGGGGCCAGACTGGGCGCCCTGTCGGCCGATGCCGTCCTCGCCGGTCTCGTCGCCGCCCGCTGCCTCGCCTGACCGGCGACCAATCCCGCCAAACCGCCTGCCCAGCTGAGCCCTGCGCCGCGCAGACGCGCGGCCCCCTATCGAGTAGGAGGGTTCCTCGCGGTCCCCTCCTCTCACACCACCGTACGTACTTAGCGTATACGGCGGTTTCCAACGGCATTTAACGTCGCATGATGGCCGAGAAGGCTGACGAGGCCGGCTGCCGTGAACCATGCGGTGGTCATTGCCAGTTTAGCCGCGGGGCCATTGGCCATGGGCCACCATCCTTTGCCCGAGAGGGCCAATCCCCACGCCTGTGCCTTGGTTGCGCCAGCGTTTCGCAGGAAGTTGGCGATACCCCACCGTCGCTTGCAATGCATCAATCTGACGCATCGTAGTTTCCGGCGGAGCCAACTGTCGAGGTCACGTAGCGTGGCGTGGGCTTGTGCGTATCGGTAGTAAGTCACCCAACCTGTAGTGAAGGAGTTCACCTCGTTGATCATCCGCTCCAGGGATATACCCCGGCTCCGGCGGGTGATCTGGCGAAGGCGGCCCTTGGCTCGGGCAAGACTCTTCGGCGCGATGCCGAGCGAGCCCCCTTTACCCAGGCGGTGGCCGAGGAACTTGCGTTCCCCGACCGGAGCGACGGCGCTTTTCTGCTGGTTGACCTTGAGGCGCAAGTGCTTTTCCAGGAAGGTGGTCACCGATGCCATCACCCGCTCCCCCGCCACCTGCGACCGCACATAGATGTTGCAGTCATCAGCGTAGCGGCAGAACCGGTGGCCCCGGCTTTCCAGTTCCTTGTCGAGGTCATCCAGCAGCAAGTTGGCGAGCAGCGGAGACATCGGGCCACCTTGCGGCGTGCCCTCGTGTCGCTCGATGCAGACGCCGTCCGCCATCATCCCGGCTTGCAAGAAGCTTCGGATGATGCCGAGCAGACGTTTGTCGCCGATGCGCCGGGCCAGGCGGGCCATGAGTATGTCGTGGTTGACCCGATCGAAGAATTTCTCCAGATCGAGGTCTACTACGTTCTCGTAGCCGTCGGCCACATACTCCCGGGCTTGACGCAGGGCGTCGTGCGCCCCGCGTCCCGGGCGGAAACCGAAGCTCGACGCCGAGAAGGTCGGGTCGAGGATCGGTTCCAGGACTTGCGCGATCGCCTGTTGTACGAGGCGGTCCACGACCGTTGGGATGCCCAATTGGCGCACCCCGCCACCCGGTTTGGGGATTTCCACCCCGCGCACAGGCTTTGGTCGATAGTTTCCCTTCAGCAGCAGGACGATCAGCCTTTCGCGGTTGTCAGCGAGCCACGGCCGCAGGTCGTTGACGGTCATACCGTCTACCCCTGGTGCGCCGCCGTTCGCCTTCACCCGCTTGTAGGCTTGGTTCAGGTTCGCCGAACTGGCAACCTTCTCCATCATGTGTCGCGTCAAGGCTCGGTTCTGTTCCCATGCCGCAGTCGCTTGCTGCTCCTCCTGCGCCCCAGTTCCGGTTCCGCCTTCGCCGGTAACGCCGTGGCCGAGCGACGCCTTCAGGGCCTCGTCAAAGAGGTCCATCTGGTCCCCGCTCCCTTGCTGCCTCTTCACGACCATCGAATGTGCCCAGCCTGCTCCTTGGCTGTTGGATTCGGCCCTTCGTCCGGCTTCCTTGCGGTCACCGATCTACTATGGCCTCTGCTGACTTCTCTCCACCCATCGGGGGGTGTTGCCAGCCCCCTGCTCCGGATCGCCCGGAAAGGCAGAAAGATCTCCCAGGGTAAGACGCTGCTCTTTCCCTCGATCGCCGCCGAATATACCTGCGCGGTGTCTGTTTGGCTTTCGGGCTTCCCTGTCCATGGCCAGGTCACCCCACCCCGCCGGCCTCATATCCGGTTTCTGTTCGTCGGCTCCGAGTTTCGCCTAAGGCTTCCTTCCCACCCCGCCTCGCGACGACGCAGTTGCCTTCGGCTAATGGTTCCGGCCAATCGGCCCATAGAGGACTTTCACCTCCTAGATCAGCGCCATGCCTGGCGCACCACCTCGATCCTCTCCCCGCAAGCGGGGCGAGGAGGCGTTGCCCGGGGTTATGCTCCAGTTACCGCCTTTGGCGGCAACTCTTTGATAAATACACATAATTATCGCCATCCTAAACTGCCTGTGTCCAGCCGACTTATGGGTAAAGGTCAGGCACCGCGGGGAGAGGATCGAGGTGAGGGGTTATGCTCCAGTTACGTAAACTCGGGGCGAATCCGTCGTATTGGGTCAATGACGTACAGACTGTTTGTAAACTCAAATTCCGGACAGCGGCGGATCGGAC
>CAIXFP010000100.1 GCA_903918705.1 uncultured Pseudomonadota bacterium | reverse complement strand
TCTATGTTGCAACCAAATGCGGTCATCACAATGGCGGAGTCGATCGAGCTGAAGAACCCTTCCAACGAGCAGACGGACGTGTGGGATGCGTTCAACCAGTTGCAGACCTACAAGGACGAAATCAGCGACCTGTTCACCAGCAATGAATCCCTGGTGGTCAGCGACGGCTGGACGGCGCGGGTCGGCTCGCTCACAGCCAACGCCGAGCGCATGTTGCCCTGGCGCACCCTCGCCCACGAGGACGACCGCCCACGGCTGCAACTGGAGCTGGAAACGCTGGTGCGCGGCTTCTTTGCGCCGGAACTGTTCCTCGATTACCTCCGCTACTTCGTGCTGTTCGAGCAGGACGGCGATCAGGTCATCAAGAAGATCGCCGGCTACCACCAGTTTCACGCCGTGCGCGAAGCGGTGCGCGCGACGGTGATTGCCGCCAGTTCACCCGACAAGGGTCTCCTGGAAGTGCGTGAGGAGCGCGCCACTTACGGCAAGGCCGTCAAACCGGGCTCGCGCAAGGCGGGCGTGGTGTGGCACACCCAGGGTTCGGGCAAGAGCATCACCATGGCCTGCTACGCGGGCAAGCTGCTGCAACAGCCGGAGATGAAGAATCCCACCCTGGTGGTGGTGACCGACCGCAACGATCTGGACGGGCAACTGTTCGCCACCTTCTGTGCCGCCGGGGATTTGCTCAAGACCACGCCGGTGCAGGCCGGCAGTCGCGATGAGCTGCGCGAGATGCTGGCCTCACGCCAGGCCGGCGGCATCATTTTCTCTACGGTTCAAAAGTTCGCGCTGCTAGACCAGGAAGACGAACACCCGCTGCTGTCGGATCGTTCGAACATCGTGGTGATTTCCGATGAGGCGCATCGCAGCCAATACGGCATGAAAGGGCGCTTTGACGAGAAGGCCGGCAAATACGTGTTCGGCTACGCCAAGCACCTGCGCGATGCGCTGAAGAACGCCACCTTCATCGGCTTTACCGGCACGCCGATTGCGCTGGAGGACAAGGACACCCGCGCCGTGTTCGGCGATTACGTCAGCATCTATGACATCCAGGATGCGGTGGATGACGGCGCCACGGTGCCCATCTTCTACGAGAGCCGCCTGGCCAGGCTGGACGTGAACCAGGCGGAAATCGATGCGCTCAACGAGCAAGTCGACGAGGTGGTGGAAGACGAGGAGGACATCGCCAGCCGCGAAAAAACCAAGAGCGAGTGGGCGGCACTGGAAAAACTGGTGGGTGCCGCGCCGCGCCTGGAACAGGTCGCCAAGGACCTGGTGCAGCACTTCGAGACCCGCACGGCCGTGCTGGAGGGCAAGGCGATGATCGTGGCCATGAGCCGCGATATCTGCGCGCATCTGTACAACGCCATCGTCGCCTTGCGACCGGACTGGCATGACGATGACCCGGAAAAGGGCGTGATCAAGGTGGTGATGACCGGCTCGGCGGCCGACAAGGAACTGCTGCAGCCCCACCTGACTAGCCGCCAGGTGAAGAAGCGGCTGGAAAAACGCTTCAAGGACGCCAAAGACCCGTTGAAGCTGGTGATCGTGCGCGACATGTGGCTGACCGGTTTTGATGCGCCTTGCTGCCACACGATGTACGTGGACAAGCCCATGAAGGGCCACAACCTGATGCAGGCCATTGCCCGGGTCAACCGGGTATTCAAGAACAAGCCGGGCGGTCTGGTGGTGGACTACATCGGTATTGCCAATGAGTTGAAGGCCGCGCTCAAGACCTACACCGAGGCCAAAGGCAAGGGCGACCCGACCCACAATGCCGCCGAGGCGTTGGCGGTGCTGCTGGAGAAGATGGACATCGTGCGCGGCATGATGCACGGCTGCGATTGCAGCGGTTTCGAGACCCAGGCTGCCGCGCTGCTGGTGCCCTGTGCCAACCATCTGCTGGGCCTGAAGGATGGCAAGCAGCGCTTCCTCGACACCATGGTGGCGGTGGCCAAGGCCTACTCACTGTGCGGCACGCTGGATGAAGCGGCCGGCTTGCGCCGCGAAATCGCGTTCTTCTCGGCCATCAAGGCGGCCATCACCAAGTTCACGACGGTGGACAAAAAACGCTCGACCGAGGAGAAGAACAGCGCGTTGAAGCAGATCCTGGACAACGCCATCGTCGCCGACGGCGTGGCCGATATCTTCGCCCTGGCCGGCCTGGACAAGCCCAACATTGGCCTGCTGTCAGAGGAATTCCTGGAAGACGTGCGCCAGATGGAAAGCCGCAACCTGGCCGTCGAACTGCTGGAAAAGTTGCTGCGCGACGAGATCAAGGCGCGGGCGCGCAATAACGTGGTGCAGGAGAAAAAGTACGGCGACCGCCTGTTGGAGACGCTGCGCAAGTACCACAACCGAGCGATCGAAACCGCCCAGGTCATCGAGGAGTTGATCCAGATGGCCAAGGAGTTCCAGGCTGTTTGGGAACGCGAGGCGGCCCTGGGCCTGGGGCACGACGAGATCGCCTTCTACGATGCCCTGGCCAATAACGAAAGCGCAGTCCGCGAGCTGGGCGACGAGATTCTGAAGAAGATCGCGGTCGAAATCACCGAAAAGCTCCGATCCAGTACCACGGTCGATTGGCAGGTACGCGAGAGCGTGCGGGCTCGATTGCGCATCCTGGTACGCAGAACTTTACAGAAATGGAAATACCCACCGCCGGGGCCTGGCGAACAGGATGCGGTCGAGCTGGTGCTCAAACAGGCCGAGTCACTGTCCAATGAGTGGTCGAAGTAGGAAAGCTCATTCTTCCGCGCAGTATCCCTGTAGCCCGGTGGCTCGCCGGCACGAACGAGCCGGCGCGGCCACCGGCGCTACGCCCTCAGCGCCGCACCGGCATATAACCCGGCGGCACCGCGAAGAACTCTTCCGGTACCGGGTCCAGCGCTACGTTGTCGTAGACCAGGTTGAGGCTGGAGCCGATGCGCCGCGCGAGATCGGCCATGCGTCCGCCCCCTTCGTATTTCAGTTCCACCCCGATGGCGCAAACCATGCCCTGATTGAACAGGCGCCGCAGGATTTCACCGAGGGCGCGGGTTTGCGCCGGGGAGCTCTTGGCAAAGGCCGGGATGCCCAGCAGGAAGTCGGGCGAATCCATGGCCTTGAAGAAGGGCTGGAGTTCTTTCTGCTCCCGTGTGTTCTTCGCCAGCCAGACCTTGCCGGACAATTCCAGGAGCACTTTTTCCGGTCCCAGCTCGGCCGGCATGCTGGCTTCCATGCCGTATTCCACGCAATTCCAGGTGCCCAGGGTGTGCTTCAGGCCGGTGGGTTCCAGATCCAGTTTGAGATCCTTGTGGGCGATATGGGCCTCCGGGGTATTGGCCGGCGCGGTCATCTCGTAGGTCTGCAATTGGCGCAGCGAGTGGTCGAGCACGCTGATCTCGTGGCTGTGCAGATCGTAGATATACGTGTAGGCCTTGCCGCGGTCGAGCTGGTCGCGGCGCAGCCAGGACTTCTTCAGATAGACCCGCTCCTGGCTGGTGGCCGGCATGTTCATCGACATCACCGTGCTGCGGCCGGTGAGGGTAATGTCGGCGGTGGCATGGCCGGCGGCCAGGATGGCGGCAAGACCCAGGATACGGCGGCTCATTTTCATCATTGTTCCTCGAACTTGCGGGGGTCGATTTCGCTGAGATGGTAACGCTCGTAGATGCGCATCAAGGGCTTAGGCGCCCACCAATTGAGGCGGCCCAGCAGGCGCAGCGAGGCGGGTACCAGCAACATGCGCACCAGGGTGGCGTCGACGATGACCGAAAGCAGCAAGCCCAGGCCCATGGCCTTCATGAACACCACCTCGCCCATGGCGAAGGTGCCCAGCACGATGCCGATGAGCAGGGCCGCGCTGGTGATGATGGGCCCGCTCTTCTGGATGCCGGTGGCCACGGCGCGCATGTTGTCGCCGGTAACGACGCAGACTTCCTTCACCCGTGAAAGCAGGAAGACTTCGTAGTCGATGGACAGGCCGAAGGCGCTGGCGAAGATCAATACCAGGATGGTGCCGTCCATGCTGCCCTGGGGCGTGAAGTGGAGCAGCCCGGAGAGGTGTCCGTCCTGGAATATCCAGACCAGGATGCCGAAGGTGGCGGAGAGCGAGAACAGGTTGGTCACCACCGCCTTGAGTGGAACCAGGACACTGCCCAGCATCAGGAACAGCAGCACGATAATCACGCAGACGATGGCGAGGATGACCCAAGCACTATTGGTTTTGCAACTGTACGTGGTGGT
>CAIXFP010000099.1 GCA_903918705.1 uncultured Pseudomonadota bacterium | reverse complement strand
TGGGCGGCGACCTCACCCTCAGCAACGACTGGATGGATGCACGCCTGGTCTATATCCAGTCCCACACCCGGCGGCGCTTCGTCACGGGAATCTGGAACGATGCCACGCAAAGCTACGACACCAGCCAGATGGACTCGGACTACGCCCATGCCGCGCGCCAGCGGATCTACGGCCTGGCCTTCAACGTCGACCGCGACAACTGGCTGCTGAAGACCGAATACATCTACATCGACCGCCCCGGCGACGACTTCAAGGACCAGGCCGAAATCATCGCCGTCGGCCGCCGCTTCGGCAAATGGCAACCCCTGCTGACCTGGTCCAACTACCGCGCCATCACCCAGGACCCCACGCAAAAGGAGGCCCATTACAACGTGGCCGCCACCCTGCGCTACGAACTGGACACCAGCAGCGCGCTGAAGATCCAGCTGGACGACCAGCACGGCCGCAGCGGACCAGGCTTCCAGCCGCAATACGGCGACGCCCGCCTGCTCACCGTCAGTTACGACCGGGTGTTCTGAACCATGAGCCGTTCCGGATGAATTTCTCGCGTCTCGCCTGGCTCCCGCTGGTCCTGCTGATGGCGGGTGCCGTGCGCGCCGAGCCGGTGGCCATTACCCTGGCCTCCGGCAGCGAAATCATCAGCCAACGCCATGCGGCTCCGGGTAAGTTCCTGGTGCTCTGGCTCACCGGCCAGTACGGCCCCGGCGAGGAAGAGGAGAAAGCCGCAGCCACCATGGCTTCCCGGGGCGTGGAAACCTGGCTCAGCGACGTATTCGCTCCCTACTTCCTGCCCTGGCTGGCCAGCAGTTGGGAGCAGATCCCCACGCAAGACATGGGCGACTGGCTGGAAACCGTGGCGCGGCGCAATCCCGGCAAGCGCATCCTGCTCATCGCCGACGGCCACGGCGCCACCCTGGCCCTGCGCGCCGCCCACGAGTTTCAATCCCGCCATCCCGACGTCCCAGGCCTGGCCGGCGCGCTACTCATGTGGCCCCTCCTCTACCGGGAACTGGAACCGGGTGAAGAACCGGACTATCACCCCGTCGTAGGGCAAACCCGGCTGAACCTGATCATCCTGCAACCCAAATCATCGGCGGGCTACTGGTGGCGCGAACGACTCAAAAGCAAGCTGGAAGAAGCCGGTAGCCGGGTCTGGCTG
The DNA here is from genome assembly GCA_903918705.1 of uncultured Pseudomonadota bacterium. Classification (GTDB taxonomy): domain Bacteria; phylum Pseudomonadota; class Gammaproteobacteria; order Burkholderiales; family Thiobacillaceae; genus PFJX01. The sequence goes on along the minus strand of CAIXFP010000099.1, from coordinate 6,820 downwards.
AACGTGCTGCCGGGACTGCGCGACGGCTTCTACCGCCGTGGCGACACAACGCCAGGGGAAAACGCCGCGGGGGACCGACTGGGCGAAATCCTCCTGGACGCATTGGCCCCCCTGCTCGACAAGGACAAACCATGAAGCCACCTCTTTTTTCTGCCCTGCCCGCGCCAGCCCGCGGGACAACATGGGCAAGCCGGCTAGGACGGCCCCTGCTGTTCGCCCTCGCCCTTGGTGTCGGTGTGGCCGCCGCCGCCGATCTCAAACCGCTGCCCGTCAAACCTGCCGCGCCCCTGGCCCTGCCCAGCCTGGACGGCGGCATGGTGCGACTGGAGCAACTACGCGGGCGGGTCGTGCTGGTCAACTTCTGGGCAGTGTGGTGTCCGCCCTGCCGCAAGGAAATGCCCTCCATGGCGCGCCTGGCCACGAACATGGCCGGGCGCCCCTTCACCCTCCTGGCCGTCAACGCGGGGGAGGGCCCGGAAGAAATCCGCGCCTTCCTGAAGCAGGTGCCGGTGAACTTCCCCATCCTGCTGGACGCCGAGGGCGCGAACCTCAAGGCCTGGCAGGTATTCGCCTTTCCCACCAGCTACGTGGTGGACAAACAGGGCCGCGTGCGCCTCGGGCTGTTCGGTTCCATCGAATGGGACACCCCGGAGACCATGGCGAAGCTGGAAACGCTGCTGGACGAAGCGGGGCCCTGACCCGGGTTTATCTACCGGACTTGAGTTCCCCGTGCTTGCCCGGGAAGCGGGCGACGCCCCGCTCCCTCTCCCAGTCCGGCATGCGGGCCGGATTCCAGGCCTTGACGGCAAAGTCGACGCGGCCCATTTGCCTGGCGGCCTACGGTCGGCGCAATGCGCTCACGGCCCGGCGTACCGGCATTTCCGAGGCTTTCAGGCGTTGCAGACGGCTCCCGCCCCCTGTCCGATCCCCGCGAACTTCTCGAAATAATCCGGGAAGGTCTTGTTTACGCACTTGGGATCGTTGATCCGCACCGGCACGCCGGCCAGGGACACCAGGGAGAAGCACATGGCCATGCGGTGGTCGTCGTAGGTGTCGATTTGGGCGTTGGCCGTGAGTTTCGCCGGCGGGGTGACGCGGATGTAGTCGGCGCCCTCCTCCACCGTGGCGCCGAGTTTGCGCAACTCGGCGGCCATGGCGGCGATGCGGTCGGTTTCCTTGACCCGCCACGAGGCGATGTTCTTCAAGGTGGTGGTGCCGTCGCCGAACAGAGCCAGGATGGCCAGCGTCATGGCGGCGTCGGGGATGTGGTTGCAGTCCAGGTCGATGGCATGGAGGCGGTCGGCGCAGCCCAGGCGGCATTCGATCCAGTTGGGGCCGAAGCCGACTTCCGCGCCCATGCGCGCCAGGGCTTCGGCGAAACGCACGTCGCCCTGGATGCTGTTGCGCCCCACCCCTTCCACCCGCACCGGACCGCGGCCGATGGCGCCGGCGGCGAGAAAATAGGAGGCCGAGGAGGCGTCGCCTTCCACCTCGATACTACCCGGGCTCTTATACCCGGCCACCGGAACGGTGAAGCGCTGCCAGCCGTCACGTTTGACCACGATGCCGAAGCGCTTCATCAGGTTGAGGGTGATCTCCACGTAAGGTTTGGAGATCAGTTCGCCGTCCAGGGCGATGGCCACCTCCCGGCCGAGCAGGGGAGCGGACAGCAGCAGGCCGGTGAGGTACTGGCTGGAGACGTTGCCCTTGACCGTGATTTCGCTCGCCCCGTCCTCGTGGGGCAGGATGTGCAGCGGCGGATAGCCGTCGCTTTCCAGGTAGTCGATCTGGGCGCCGGCCTGACGCAGGGCGTCCACCAGGTCGCCGATGGGACGCTCGTGCATGCGCGCCACGCCGGTGAGGGTGTAGTCGCCGCCGGCAAGGGCGCAGGCGGCGGTGAGAGAGCGATACGCGGTGCCGGCATTGCCCAGGAACAGGTTGGCGTACTTCACCGGAAAGGCGCCGCCGACGCCATCCACCCGATAATCATCCGTGCCTTCCACGCGCTGCCAGGTGACTCCGAGGCGGTGCAGGGCGTCCAGCATCACCCGGGTGTCGTCGGAATCCAGCAAACCTTGCACCAGGGTCTGGCCGGAAGCCAGGGCGGCGAGCAGCAGGATGCGGTTGGAAATGCTTTTCGAGCCGGGCAGACGCACGATGCCGCGGGCGCCGGCCAGGGCCGGCAGGTCGAGATAATCACTCATGACACTTTCCCTTTGATCCAGTTGAGCCGGGCCTGACGGGCGCGCGCGAACAGGGCTTCGAGGCCCATGCCGTCGCTCGCCTCGATCAGGCCGCGGATGGTTTCCAGTTTGTCGATGTAGGTGTCCAGTTCGCCGAGCAGGGCCACGCGGTTGGCCAGGGCGATGTCGCGCCACATTTCCGGGTGGCTGCCGGCGATGCGGGTGAAATCGCGAAAGCCGCTGCCGGCGAAACTGAAGTAGATGTCGTGATCCGGCCGCTCGGCCAGTTCCTCCATCAGGGCAAAGGCGGCGAGATGGGGCAGATGGCTCACCGCCGCGAACACCCGGTCGTGATCGGCTTCCGACATGCGCGCTACCCGGGCGATGCAGGCGCTCCACAGGCTTTCCACCCGATCCACGTCTTCAGGGCGGTTCTCCGCCAGGGGCGTGAGGATGACCGGTTTGCCCTCGAAGAGATGGGCGTGGGCGGCCCCGGCACCGTTGGTCTCCGCCCCGGCGATGGGGTGGCCGGGCACGAACTGACCGATCTTGCTGCCCAGCGCGGCGCGGGCGGCGGCGATCACGTCCTGTTTGGTGCTGCCGGCGTCCGTCACGATGGCGCCGGCGGGCAGGGTGTCGACCAGTTCCCGGAACAGGGCCGGCATGGCGCCCACGGGAATGGCCGCCAGCACCACGTCGGCGCTCCTGACGGCCTCCCCGACGCTGGCGCCGATGCTGTCGATGACTCCCAGCTTCAAGGCCAGCTCAAGATTGGCGCGGCCGCGCCCGACGCCGGTGACATGCTTGACCAGACCCTTGCGTTTCAGAGCCAGGGCGAAGGAGCCGCCGATCAGGCCGGCGCCGATCACTACCAGGTGGTCGATCATGGACGTTCCAGTATTTCGCCCAAAGCGGCGAGGAAGCGCGTGTTTTGCTCCGGCAGGCCGATGCTCACCCGCAGGTAGGTGGGCAGGCCATAGTTGCCCACGGGTCGCACGATGACACCCTTGCGGAGCAGGGCCTGGAAGATTTTCGCGGTGGCCGCGGCATCCTTGCCGACTTCGATGCAGACGAAATTGCCGAACGAGGGGATGTGGCCCAGCCCCAGGCGTCGGCAGCCATCCAGCAGTTGCGCCATACCGGCGTCGTTGACGGCCTTGGCACGGGCGAGAAACTCCTCGTCGCCCAGCGCCGCCGCCGCAGCGGCCAGGGCCAGGCTGTTGACGTTGAAGGGCTGTCGCACCCGGTTGAGCAGGTCCGCCAGATCCGGCTGCGCCAGGGCGTAGCCCACGCGCAACCCGGCCAGGCCGTAGGCCTTGGAGAAGGTGCGGGTGAGGATGAGGTTGGGAAACTCGGCCAGCCAGTCCACGGACGGGGCGCGCCGGGCCGGGTCGAGGAACTCGCCGTAGGCCTCGTCCAGCACCGCGGCCACCCGGGACGGCAACGCGGTGAGAAAGGCGTGCAATTCACCCGATTCCAGCAGCGTTCCGGTGGGGTTGTTGGGGTTGGCGAGGAAGACCACGCGGGTGTCATCGCGGATGGCCGCCCCCATGGCGGCCAGATCGTGGCCCCAGTCTCGCGCCGGCACCGCGATACCCCGAGCGCCCGCCGCCTGGGTGGCCAGGGGATAGACCGCAAAGGCGTGCTCGGAATAGACCGCCGAGGTACCCGGCGCCAGCAGCGCTCGGGCCGCCAGTTCCAGGACGTCGTTGGAGCCGTTGCCAAGAACGATGCCGTCGATCCCGACACCCAGCCGATTGGATAGGGCAAATTTCAGTTCAAATCCGTTGCCGTCCGGATACAGGGCCACCTCGTCGAGGCCGGCGGCCATGGCCGCACGTGCCCTGGGGCTGGGGCCGAGGGGGTTTTCATTGGAAGCCAGCTTGACGATGTCGGCTTCGGCCAAACCCATCTCTCGGGCCAGTTCGGAAATCGGCTTGCCCGGCGGGTAGGGCGCGATGGCACGGATGTGGGCGGGTGCGAGGTCGCAGGGATGCATGGATGGAATCCGAAATCAAACGGCAACCGGGTAGGAACCGAGCACCTTGAGGAAAGTGCATTGGTCTTCCACGGCGTGCAGGGCATTCTGGATATTGCGGTCGCCGCGATGGCCGTCGATGTCCATGTAGAACACATAGTCCCAGGAGCCGGTGCGGGCGGGGCGCGATTCCAGCTTGGACAGGCCGATGTCGTGGCCGGCCAGGGGGGCCAGCAGTTCCAGCAGGGAGCCGGGACGGTTCTTGGCGGACAACACCAGGGAAGTCTTGTCGCGGCCCGAAGGCGCGGCGTCCTCGTTACCCAGTACCAGGAAGCGGGTGGTGTTGTTGGGCTCGTCCTCGATGTCGCGGGCGACGAGTTTCAATTCGTAGTGTTCCGCCGCCAAATCCCCGGCGATGGCCGCGCTGGCCGGGTCGGCCGCCGCCAGCCGCGCCGCCTCGGCATTGCTGGTGACCGGGATGGTCTTGACGCCGTACAGGTGCTGCCCCAGCCACTCATGGCACTGGGCCAGGGACTGCATGTGGGAATACACCACCGCGATGCCCTCCAGCCCGTCGACCTTGCGCATCAGGTGCTGGCGCACCCGCAATTTCACCTCGCCGCAGATTTTCAGCGGGCTGGTGAGTAGCAGATCCAGGGTGCGATTGACCGCGCCTTCGGTGGAGTTCTCCACCGGCGCCACACCGAAATGGGCCTCGCCCCGCTCCACCGCGCGGAAGGCCTCGTCGATGTCGCCACAGGGCAGGCCGGCGACGGCATGGCCGAAATGCTTGACCGCCGCCGCTTCCGAGAAGGTGCCCCGCGGCCCCAGGTAGGACACGGTGAGGGGCTGCTCCAGGGCGCGGCAGGCGGACATGATTTCCTTGAACAGCACGGAAATCGCCTCCGCCGCCAGCGGCCCGGCATTGGCGGCCTGCAGGCGGCGCACCACCTGGGCCTCGCGTTCGGCGCGGTAGATGGAACCGTTCTTGAGATGGCCGATTTCCTGGGCGATGCCGGCCCTCTCGTTGAGCAGGCGCAGCATCGCCTCGTCGATGTGGTCGATGCGCTCGCGCAATTGGGTGAGTTGCTCGTTCATGGCGTCAGATACGTCGTTGTGAGGGTTAATCGGCAGGCAGGTAGCGTACCCGCAACACGCCGGGAATCTCGGCCAGTCGGGCGATGACGGCGGCGCCGGGCGGGCTGTCCACGTCCACCAGGGTAAACGCCAACTCGCCGCGGGAGGTGTTCGCCATGTTGTGGATGTTGAGCTCGGCGGCCGCCAGGCAGGTGGAGATCCGGCCCAGCATGTTGGGCACGTTGGCGTTGGCGATGGCGAGGCGGTAGCCGGATTCGCGCGGCATGGCGATGTTGGGAAAATTAACCGAGTTGTGAATGTTGCCATGGTCCAGGTAATCGGCAAGCTGTTCCGCCACCATGACGGCGCAGTTTTCCTCGGCTTCCTCGGTGGAAGCGCCCAGGTGCGGCAGCGCCACGAAACGCGGGTGTTGCCGCAGCGCGGGGTTGGGGAAATCACACACGTAAGCCTGTAGCCGGTTCTCTTCCAGGCCGGCCAGCACCGCCGCCGGGTCGACGATGCCGTCGCGGGCAAAATTGAGCAGCACGCAGCCCTTCCTCATCAACTTCACCCGGTCGGCATTGATCAAATCCCGGGTAGCCGGCAACAACGGGACGTGCAGGCTGATGAAGTCGGACTGCCGCACCAGTTCGTTCACCGACCCCGCCTTCTTCACCTGGGACGGCAGGCGCCAGGCGGCTTCGACGCTGATCTCCGGGTCGTGGCCGATCACGCGCATCCCCAGGTGCAGGGCGGCATCCGCCACCAGGGCGCCCACCGCGCCCAGGCCCACCACGCCCAGAGTACGGCCCGGCAGTTCGTGGCCGACGAAGGACTTCTTGCTCGCCTCGATCTGCTGGCGCAGGGCATCGCCCTCCCCCTCCAGAGCGGCGACGAAGTGGAGAGCCGGCAGCAGGTTGCGCGCCCCCATCAGCATGCCGGCGATGACCAGTTCCTTCACCGCGTTGGCGTTGCCCCCGGGGGCGTTGAACACCACCACGCCGCGTTCGCTCATGGCCTGCACCGGGATGTTGTTGGTGCCGGCGCCGGCCCTGCCGATGGCCAGGACCGACTCCGCGATGGCCATGTCGTGCATCGCCTGGGAGCGCACCAGGATTGCATCCGGCTCCGTCACGTCGCCGCCGACCCGGTAATGCGGCGGCAGCCGCGCCAGGCCACGCCGGGCGATGGCATTAAGGGTGAGGACTTTGAGGGGAAGGGCCATGAGCGACTCTCTCGGCGAAAAAAACCGGCGCATCGCGGCGCCGGCGGGTCGGGGCGCGGACTCAGCCGCGGGTCTTCTCGAACTCCTTCATGTAATCCACCAGGGCCTGCACCCCTTCCACCGGCATGGCGTTGTAGATGGAAGCGCGCATGCCGCCCACGGAGCGGTGCCCCTTCAACTGCACCAGGCCGCGCGCCTTGGCGCCCTTGAGGAAATCCTCGTCCAGGGCCGCGTCCTTGAGCGTGAACGGAATGTTCATGCGCGAACGGTCGGCCTTGGCCACCGGATTCTTGTAGAAATCGGTGGAATCCAGGTAGTCATACAGCAGGTTTGCCTTGGCGATGTTGGCGGCTTCCG
>CAIXFP010000098.1 GCA_903918705.1 uncultured Pseudomonadota bacterium | reverse complement strand
GCCTCGTCGTCACCGGCGTGGCACTCAGTATCGTGCCGTTCGTGCAGACGGTGACGCTGACCAAGGAACTGCTCTTTTCCGCGCTGCTCCCGCCGCTGATCTTCGAGGCCGCGCTGTTCCTCCCGTGGCCGGCCCTGCGCAAGGAGATGCCGGTGGTTCTCCTCATGGCGAGCCTGGGCCTCATGCTCGCCGCCTTCGTCACCGCCTGGGTGATGTGGGCGCTGGCCGGTTGGCCGCTGCTCGCCGCCGGCATCTTCGCTGTGCTCATCGCCGCCACCGACCCGGTTTCGGTGATCGCCACCTTCAAGGAAACCCGCGTCACCGGCTGCCTGCGTTTGCTGGTGGAGGCCGAGAGCCGGTTCAACGACGGCACCGCCGCCGTGCTGTTCGGCCTGCTGGTGGCGATTTCGCAAGGCGCCTCCCCGACGCCCCTGGGGCTGGCCGGCGACCTGCTCTGGATTGTCGGCGGCGGCATCGCCTGCGGCGGTGGCCTGGCCATGGCGCTGCTCTATCTGGCCGGCCGGACGACGGACCATTTGGTGGAAATCACGCTCACCACCGTGTGCGCCTAAGGCTCCTTCCTGCTGGCGGAACATAGCCACTGCTCGGGGGTGCTGGCCACGCTGGCCGCCGGCCTGGTGGTCGGCAACCGCGGGCACCTCGGCGCCATGTCGGAGTAAGGGCGGGAGGCCACGGAAGCGTTCTGGGAATACGTCGCCTTCGTCGCCAATTCGTTGATCTTTCTCCTCATCGGCCTGCAGGAAGCGCAGCAGGATTTCTCCGCGGTCTGGGGCGAGGCGCTGATCGCCACCGCCCTGATGCCGCCGCTGTGCACCGCGGGTTTCGGCATCCCGGCCGGCAATGCGCACTACTTCCTCGCCGCTATCTCGGCGTGACCGAGCTGCTCACCGTGGTGCCCAGCCTCTATCTGGCTTACCAACTGGTGGCGGAGGAGATATTCAAGGCCAGGGCGACCCAGTTCGTGCAGAGCGAACTCGAGCAGCAGCAGTCCCATGTGGTGTCCACCCGCATCGACCCCAAGGCCGGGCGGATCGAAGTCTCTCTGGTGGGTGAAGTCGTGCCCCAGGGCAAACTGGCCGGGATCATCGCCCGATTGCCCGGCGCCGGCCTGGCGGACACCGAGTTGATGGTTTATCAGACCGTGGGACAGCATATCGATGTGGCCAACCTGAAGAACAGCCTGCTGGGCGACCTCTACAAGGACAGCCAGGCGGCGCTGGCGCAGCGGGACAAGAGCATCGAGCGACTGCGCGGCGAAATCGGCGCGCTGCAAGGCGAACAGCAGCGTTTCCATGACATCCCGGCGGAACTCCAGGCCTTGTACCCGCAGATCCGGGAAGTGTTGTTGGCGGAGGCGCCCGACTGGCATGGCGACTGGACGGGTCGCAATACCGTGATGCCGAGCCTCCGCGTCGCAAAACCGCTGCGCAAGGCGGATCGCGCCAGGATCGAACAGTGGCTGCGCGCCCGCCTGAAAACGGACGCCATCAGCCTGATGGTGGCAACGGGAAGTACACAACCCCGCTGAACGACTGCCTTTCCTCATTCCGGCGCAAGCCGGAACCCGGCGGAAATGTGGCGTCGAGATGGGCGAACGCCGCTGGTCCTCGCATGAGGACGTCGAGCGGCTCCTCCGCCGCGCGCTGACACATTCCCACAACACAAGATTCAACATTGCGTCACGGGCCTGACTTCTGCCTTGGCTAACTTCGCTGGCTGGTTGCTACAGCCGAAACTTACCCAAGAAGCGAAAGGAAACTGCATGTCTGCCCTCACTAAATTCAAGCTCAGCGGTGTTGCCGCCTCCCTGGCCATGGTCGGTCTACTCGGTCTGGCCGGGTGCGGCAACGGAGGATCGTCCAGCTCCGCGTCGGTTCCGTCGACGGCCATTCAAAGCCAGAACATCAAGCACGTCCTGCTCATCAGCATCGATGGCCTGCATCAGGTCGATCTGGCCAACTGGATCGGCAACAACCCCCAGTCGACCCTGTCTCAACTCAGCGCGACGTCCATGACCTATAGCGACGCGCGCACCACCACGCCTTCCGATTCCTTCCCCGGCCTGCTTTCCCTGGTGACCGGCGGCACGCCCAAGAGCACCGGCGTCTACTACGACGACAGCTACGACCGCACCCTGTATGCGCCGGGCAGCAACTGCACCAGCAGCACGGGCAATCCCGGCACCCAGGTTCTCTATGACGAGAGTGTCGATTACGACATGACCAAGCTGTTCAGCGGCGGCATCAACCCGGCCAACCTGCCGCTGCAGAAGAACGGCGACGGCACCTGCACCCCCGTCTATCCGCACAGTTTCCTGAAAGTGAACACGGTGTTCGAGGTCATCAAGGCCAGCGGCGGGCTGACGGCCTGGTCCGACAAGCATCCGACCTATGACCTGGTGAACGGTCCTTCGGGCACAGGCGTCACCGACCTTTTCACGCCGGAGATCAACTCCACCATCAGCAACGGCGGCACCGTCATGGGCGTGAACCTGGCGGCCACCAAGGCACTATGTACCGGCAACGGGGCGGGCGGAAATTCCCTGGCGACCAGCAAGGTGACCGACTACACCACCTGCATACCCGCAGTCCTGGCCTATGACGACGTCAAGGTCCAGGCCATCGTCAATCAGATCGACGGCAAGAAATCGGACGGCTCTCCCGGCACCGGCGTGCCGACCCTCTTCGGCATGAACTTCCAGGCCGTCAGCGTCGGCCAGAAGCTGACCGTCGGCGGTTATCTCGATGCCTCCGGCTCCCCCGGCCAGAACCTCAACACGGCGCTGAGCCATACCGACCAGTCCCTGGGCAAAATGGTCGCCGAACTGAAAGCCAGGGGCCTGTACGACTCCACCCTGATCATCATCACCGCCAAGCACGGCCAGTCCCCCATCGACAAGACGACGCTGGCCATGGAAGCGGGCGGCAGCGGCAATGCCACGGTGACCGACCCGATCGGCTTCATCAACGCCCAGGACGCGGGCGTGGACGCGACCACCTTCACCAATGCCGTGGCCGGCAGTTCCGGGGGAACCTATGCCATCGCCGGCCACATGATGGCCGACGACGCCGGCCTGGTCTGGTTGCAGAACCAAACCGCCGGCAACATCGCCGGCGTGCTCGCCCAGTTGCAGAACAACGCCGCGGCCATCTTCGCCAACACCCTGCCCAGCGGCACCGTCTTCAGCAGCAACATCACCGGCGGGGCCAATCTGGCCGCACTGTTCGGCGACCCTACCTCCAGCGATGCCCTGGCCGCAGCGCGGGCGCCCAACTTCTTCATCCAGCCCAACGCCGGCGTGATCTATTCGGGCAGCTCCAAGAAGATCGCCGAGCATGGCGGCGGCACCCTCGACGACACCCACGTCGCGCTGCTGCTGTCCTCGCCCGCGTTCAAGGGCATGACCGCGGTTGCCGGCACGGTCAAGACCACCCAGGTGGCGCCCACCATCCTCAAGGCCCTGGGCCTGGACCCGAACCAGTTGCAGGCCGTCCAGAAAGAAGGGACCGCCGTGCTGCCCGGCCTGTTCTGAGCCTGTCGAGCCCTTCCGGTCTGCAATCCCCGGCGCCCGCCATCGCGGGCGGGCGCTGAAACGAAATCATGGAGTTAGCTATGCATTCCAAATCCTTCTCCCCGCTTTACCAGGCAACCCTGGTCCTGTTCGCGGCCCTGGCCGCTTCCAGCCTGCTGAGTGGCTGTGGCTCCGGCGGCAGCACCAGCGCCACCACGCCTCCCGTTGCCGGCCCGACCGGCGCGGTCGCCTGGAGCTACAACTCGGACCCGGTTCCGGCCCAGATCACCGGCGGCCCCTGGACCCTCACCCAGCTCGCCGGCGGCAACGCCAGCGTCAAGGCCAATGCGCCTTACCTGGCCAGCGGCAGCGGCGTGAACGTGTCCTGGAACTATTGCGATGCCGGCGGCAAGCTGGTCAGCAACACCGTTGCCACGCCGGTGAACATGCAGCCCTACTACTTTCCCCACGTCTGGGGCGACGGCCAGAACCTGCAAGGGCTGTTCGACTACCGGCCCAAGGATCTGAACGAAGCCATCGTCGCGGCGACTTCCGTCGACGGCGGCAAGACCTGGACCTTCAAGCAGCAGGCCTTCATGCGCTGGCCCGGCACCTGCCCGCTCTACGACCCCGCCACCAAGGCGGTGAAAGCCGCCACCGCCACCACCTACACCAACCAGTGGGGCGATGACGGCACCAAGGCGCCGACGGTCAGCATCCTGGACGGCGATGCCGGCTACGGCCATCCCAACCACATCACCATCAACGGCGTGACCCGGATGTACATGCTGGACCGGGACTACCGGACCAGCATCAGCAACCCGGCCGCGCTGACGTCGGCCATCGACAACCTGGGCCTGATCACCTACCCCCTGTCCACCGCCGCCTCGGGCCCGCTCACCGGCCTGCAAAGCAGCGCGTCGGTCCAGGACGGTGGCGGCAATTACTTTACCTATACGCCGTCCCGCACCACCGGCCTGTACAACCCGGACGGCATCATGGCGGTGCTGCGCGGTACCTCGCCCACCACCATCCTCTATGTGTCGAAGATCAAGGGGGGCGACAACACCGGTCCGACCACGATGCCGCCCTCCCAGCAGTGCTCGACCCAGCCCTATCCCGCCACCGGCACCAACGCGCCCAAGTCGCCCAACCACGACCTGGTCACCATCCGCATCGCCGCCACCACGGATGGCGTCAACTTCGTGGACGGCGGCGCGGTCACCGGCCTCAACGACCCCACCACCACCGACTACTCCAAGCTGCGCTACGTGGCGCCCAACGGCACCCTGATCGACCTGGGCGCCGGTCACTACGGCCTGATCTACGCCGGCGGCAACTGCATGGATGCGGACTCCGACGCCTTCCACATCATCGGCTACGCGGAGAACACCACGCCCTACAGCCTGAAGGACTGGAAGGTGATCAACGGCATCGACAACCCCATCGCCTCCATCGAGACGAAGACCTTCGTCAACGCCGGCACCGGCAAGAGCGAGACCCACCCGGCCAACCCACCCATCGTCGGCACCACCAAGTCCTGGTATGCCGGCCGGGTCTACTCGCCGTCCGCCACCCGGGTGGATGACCACACCCTCGCGCTGACCTTCTCGGGCTATGGCGTTCAGAGTCCCAACACGGACTTGCTGAACTACCGCCAGATCGGCAACGTGGTGCTGAAATCCTCCCAGACCATCCCGGTCCAGCAGCAATAAGTCGACGCCATCAGGGGATGTTTGGCCGTGCCGCGAGGCACGGCCG
>CAIXFP010000097.1 GCA_903918705.1 uncultured Pseudomonadota bacterium | reverse complement strand
GACTGGGCCTTGACGATGTCGACCAGATTCAGGCTCTGGGCGCACATCAACACCCCCACCAGGGCGAAGCCCATGGCGATTTCGTAGGACACGATCTGAGCCGCGGAGCGCATGGCGCCAAGGAAGGCATATTTGGAGTTGGACGCCCAGCCCGCCACTACCACGCCATACACACCCATGGAGGTGATGGCCATGATGTACAGGAGGCCGGCGTTGAGATTGGTCAGCACCAGGGACTCTGTGAACGGAAACACCGCCCAGGCCGCCAGGGCCGGGGCGATCAGCAACACCGGCCCGAGCAGGAACAGGCCCTTGTTGGCGCCGCTGGGGATGATGATTTCCTTGAACATCAGCTTCACCGCGTCGGCGATGGGCTGCAGCAGGCCGAGGGGACCGACTCGGTTGGGGCCGATGCGCACCTGCATGTAGCCGATGATCTTGCGTTCGGCGTAGGTCAGGTAGGCGACGCAGATCAGCAGGGGCAGGACGATGACCACGATCTTGACCAGGGTCCAGATCGGCAGCCAGGCGGGGCCGAGCAGTTGGGCGACGGGTGCTAACAGGGCATCCATATCAGAGTTTCTCCACGCTGACGGGGCCGAGACGGGCACCCAGGGCGGCGGTCACGGGATGGGCGGCGGCGACGCGGACCACGTCGATGGCCAGGCGATCGTCGCGCCGTACCGGCAGCACGACCTCGCCCGCCCCCTGGCGCACCCGCACCCGATTGCCCTCGGCCAACCCTAAGCGGGTCAGCAATTCGCTGCCGATCCACACCGCGGGGGCGGCGGCATCCGCCGTGGCCTGCAGGGCAGGGGAACGGCGCACGAGGGGGTCGAGTTGATACAGCGGCGTCTCGCCCAGGCGTTCGAGGCCGTCGTGTAGCGCCGGCGCCCCCGCCGGCGTCTTTTCGACTGTCGGCGCGTTGTCCAGGCGGCCGGCGAGGTCCGCCGGCAGGGCATCGCCGCGCACCGCTTCGGCGCTGTCGTAGTCGAAGCCGGACAGGTTGAGCAGGTTGCCCAGGACGCGCAGCACCTTCCAGGCCGGACGCGCCTCGCCTTGCGGCTTGACCACGCCGTGGAAGCTTTGTGCGCGGCCTTCCATGTTGACGTAGCAGCCGGCGGTCTCGGTGAAGGGTGCGATGGGCAGCAGCACGTCGGCGTAGTCCAGGGCGGTGGTCTTGAATGCGCTCAAGCTCACCACGAAATCGGCGGCTTGCAGTGCGGCCGTGGCGGCAGCGGCGTCGTAGCCATCCAGTTCCGGCTCGGCGCCGAGCAGGACGTAGGCACTGCGCGGCGCGGCCAGCATGGCGGCGGCACCCAGGCCATTGGGGCCGGGTTGCGCGCCCACCAGTTGCGCGCCGACGCTGTTGGCGGCAGGGGAGAGGAAGCCGAGGGTGGCGCCGCTGGCCTGGGCGATCACCTGGGCCAGGGCGTGCAACTGTGCGGCGGCGGGATGGTTCTGGGCCAGGGCGCCCAGCAGGATGGCTTTGTTCTCGCCACTCATAAGGCTGGCGGCGATGGCTCGGGCCTGGTCGCTCACGCTGGCAGTCGCGGCCAAGGCCGCTCCCACATCCGCGCCCACGTTCATGGCCTTCGCGATCTGCGCCAGGGCGTCGACCCAGGCGCCGGGCCTGGCGATCAGGCGGGCGTTCACCTTGCACAGCAGGTCGTCGCCCACGGCATTCAGCACGTCGAGTTGGGCGCCGCGCTTGACCGCCTGGCGCAGGCGCTGGGCGATCAGGGGCTGCTCGCGGCGGATGTCGGCGCCAACCAGAAGGACGCGGTCCAGCGTGCCGACGGCGGCGACGGGCATGCCCAGCCAGCGCGCTCCGGCAGCGACGCCGGCATCCGCCTGGGCCAGGCGATGGTCAATGTTTTCCGTGCCGAGGCCGCGCAGCACCTTGGTGAACAGGAACAGTTCCTCCAGCGTCTGGTGCGGCGACGCGAGGCCACCGATGGCGGCGGCTCCCTTGCTCTCGCGAATCTGGTTGAGGCGGGTAGCGACGTGTTCCAGGGCGTCCTGCCAGTTGGCTTCGCGCCACTCGCCGTTCTGTTTGAGCATCGGGCGGGTCAGGCGCTCGGCGGAGTTCAGCGCTTCATAGCTGTAGCGGTCGCGGTCGGCGATCCAGCATTCGTTGATGGCTTCGTTTTCCTGGGGCACCACGCGCATGACGCGGTTGTTCTTCACGTGCACCTGGATGTTGGCGCCGAGGCCGTCGTGGGGGCTCACCGACTTGCGCCGGGACAGCTCCCAGGAACGGGCGCTGTAGCGGAACGGCTTGGAGGTCAGCGCCCCCACCGGGCACAGTTCCACCACGTTGCCGGAGAGCTCGTGGTTGACCTGGGTCTGCAGGAACGGCATCACCTCGGTGTGCTCGCCGCGGCCGGGCATGCCCAGTTCCATGAGGCCGGCGATCTCCTGGCCGAAGCGCACGCAACGGCTGCAATGGATGCAGCGGGTCATGTCGGTGGCGATCAGGGGCCCCAGATCCTTCTCTGATACCACCCGCTTCGCTTCGCCGTAGCGGGAAGCCGAGCCGCCGTAGCCGACGGCGATGTCCTGCAGCATGCACTCGCCGCCCTGGTCGCAGATGGGGCAGTCGAGGGGGTGGTTGATCAGGAGGAATTCCATCACCCCCTGTTGCGCGGTAATGGCCTTGACCGAACGGGTCTGCACCTTCATGCCGTCGGTGACCGGGGTGGCGCAGGCGGGCAGGGGTTTCGGCGCCTTCTCCACTTCCACCAGGCACATGCGGCAACTGGCGGCGATGGTCAGTTTCTTGTGGTAGCAGAAATGCGGGATGTAGATGCCGGCCTGGTGCGCGGCATCCATCACCGTCGCCCCGGCGGCGATCTCGATCTGCTTTCCGTCGATTTCAATTAAAGGCATATCAGGCTCCCACCAGGCACTTCTTGTGCTCGATGTGGTACTCGAATTCCTTGCGGAAGTGCTTCACGAAGCTGGCCACCGGGCCCACCGCGGCTTCGCCCAGGGCACAGATGGTGTTGCCGCCGATGTTCTTGCCGATGCGCAGCAGCTCGTCCAGGTCCTCGGGGCGGCCCTGGCCGTTTTCGATGCGGTGCACGATGCGGTACATCCAGCCGGTGCCCTCTCGGCAGGGCGTGCACTGGCCGCAGGACTCCTCGAAGTAGAAGTAGGACAGGCGCTGCAGGGCACGGACCATGCAGACGCTGTCGTCCATGACGATGACCGCTCCGGAACCCAGCATGGAGCCGGCGCGGGCG
>CAIXFP010000096.1 GCA_903918705.1 uncultured Pseudomonadota bacterium | reverse complement strand
GATCATGCGGGAAAAGTTCCCTGCCAGGGACACGGAGAACAGCCCCTCCCCCGCACCGATATCGACGAAAGTAGCGTCCTGGGCCGGTAGCATGGCGAGATAGCGTGCGAGGGGTAAGTATTCCGTGACCGACTGCACTTCGCCCGACAGCCACACCGCCCCCGCCGCCAAAGCCATGCTGTTCCCGTCGTAGCCTGTGAGGGTGCGGATCGCGGGAGGGCGCAGCGGGGATAGACGGGCTGTCAGTTCTTGCGGAGTGACGCTGAAAACGCCGATTTCCCCGTCGTCAATGCCGCACAGGATTTGGTATCCATCGGCGGAAGCATCCAGGCCGACGGGAAAAATCACGCTAGCCAGGACCGGCCATCCGAATCGGGCTACGGTGGACCCATATGGCGCAACCAGCAGTGGTTCGCATGTGACCAACTGTGGGTGGTAGGGTGGCTCGTCCCTGTATACACAGGCCCCCACCATATAGACATTGCGGCTACCGATGACTTGGCACGAATGAAAAAAGGTGATCAGATGCCCGTCGTCATATCTGACCGGAGTAGTGCCACCACGAATCGGGCCAAAGCTCCATGTAAGGCATTCATCTCGATAGGCCGTCACCAATTTCGGCGCACTTCCCGGAACCAAGACATCGAGGACCAGCACGGTCCACGGTTCATGAGAATAGATTAGGGCGATATGTCGTTCGCGGGTAACGAACGGCACCCAATTCTTCTCCCATTTCAAGTCCACCAATTCCGGATTCCCGGTGGGATTCTTTGGCAATCCGTAGACCCCAACCTGCCTTGGTGGAGAGAAACCCGCGTCGAATTCCGCCAACTTCATGCTCGACCCAGAAATCGACCCAGCAGCATCCCTTTCGATGACCACATAGAAAATGAATAGGCGATCCCCAATCACCACGCCGCGCGGATCCTCGCCCAGAGCAATAAGAAGTGTCGGCTGTCCGGTAGGCATCAAATTGTCGTCAACGGGGACTGACCAGACAGTGCTGATTCCGGGAACTGGTGGAATCCTGTTGCGGCGAATCAATGCCAGTTTCTGCCCCGTACCCAGCGTTACCAGCGACGGATTGAAATCGAGCCATTCACCGGGAGAAAAATGCGGCCAAACAGAGAATCGACGCGCCGAGTTAAGCGGGGGCAGCTTCATGGCTTTGAAGAAATGGGTTTGTTGGCCGAAGCAATCCACTCCACGGATGCGAGCAAGCGCCGGGCGGCCGGTGCAGATACCTTCTCCAGAGTCGGCAGCAGCATGTGCCGCCATTTAAAGGCCGTAGCCGGGTCCAGATGATCCACCAAAAAATCGATGTTATGGCGGTAAACATCGGGCAAATGAAAGATTCCATGGAAGCCGAATGTTGGATAGCGCACGGCCCTCGATTCCACGGAAAAATGCGAAGCGATTTCGTGTCCGGCAAAGGCAATCCCGTGAACTGTTTCCAGTTGTGTGCGTTGCTGGATGCAGATGAATAAATCCTCCGCGAGAGAAGCATCGGGGTAAGGCAAGGAAGCAACTGCCTCAATCAGCTTTTTCGAGCGCCAGGAAAATCCGCCATTGCCCACAATGGGCAGGGGGAAATGCCACCACGGCGCACCGATATAGTCATAGTGAAAAAAATGAGGCGAAAACTGGTCTGGATTGATCACAAAACCGTCGTATTGGATGACCAGGCAATAATCGCTGGCAATATATTCCGACAGATCATGAAGGATAATGCGGTTGTATTCGCCCATCCCCGCGATTGGAGGGATTTGGATGATCGGCAATTCACCCCAACTGGCCTGGTCGTCGGAGAAAATGAGCAGTTGGTTGAAGTCGAGCAATTTCAGGGTGTGCAAAAGGGCATTGCGTGCAAGTGCATGCTGGGACGTGTCGGCAATCGCCACAGCGATCGATGGCCGCTTAGCGGTCATTCGCCACGAGCTCCGCCGATCAAGCCAAGCAATCTGTCCTCCAGATTTCGCTTGAACAGGGCCGTGTCGAACATCCTTCCGGTGGCTCGCACCTTGGCCAGATCTTCCCGGATCGCAGCGCAGGTTTCGGGCTTGGTTGCCAGCGCAACAGCCCGTTCCTCGTAATCCGCAACGCGGTACGTGATCAACTGCTGCAATCCGGCCGCCGTCAACAGGGCACCGGCCATGCGCGAGGCGAAGGTGCGGCCGCTCATCGTCAGCACCGGCAACCCCATCCACAGGGCGTCGTTGGCGGTGGTTCCGGCGTTGAACGGGAAGGAATCCAGGAACAAATCAGCCACTGCGTAACGCGCCAGGTAGTTCTCCGGCGACACACGGGGAGCGAATAGCAGCCGCGCCGGATCGATGCCGCGTGCGTCCGCCTCCCGGCGCAGGTTCTCCTCAGCCCAGACATTATCCGACAGTATCCAGAGCAAACTGCCCGGCACTCGCCGGAGGATATTCATCCAGGCAGTAAACATTTCCGGCGTGAACTTGAAGTTGTTGTTGAATGAGCAGAATACAAATGCATCTTCCGGCAAGCCACAACCTGCCCGAGTAGGAATGGCGCCAACACGGCGTTTGCGATCACTGACCTGATACACATCGGGCATGTACAGCGGCTTCTCCGAGTAGTACCGCGCCTCTTCTTCCGGAATCAGGAAATGATCCGCGATGACATAGTCGATGGAGGAAAGTCCTGTGGTGGCGGGCAAGCCGAGATAGGTGATCTGGAGCGGCGCCGGCCGATACGCCAGGATGTTCATGCGTGCGCCCGCGGTCTGGCCCTGAAGATCCACCAGGATGTCGATTTCATGTTCGCGCATCAACCGGGCGGCCGTCTCGTCACTCAAAT
>CAIXFP010000095.1 GCA_903918705.1 uncultured Pseudomonadota bacterium | reverse complement strand
CTACCGGCAGCCACTCGAATCTGCCGGAGTACGGGGCCGCCATGCTGGCCTGGGGCCAGACGGTGTGCCAGGCGAAGAACACCGCCAGGTTGACGATCACGCCGACCACGGCGGCGCTAATGGCGGTGAGTGGCGCGGTGAACTTGAGTTCGCCACGGGTGCTTTCCACCAGTGGGCCGCCGGCCAGGATGAACCAGAACGAGGGCAGGAAGGTGAAGAAGGTGGCCACCGCCGCACCCGCCAGTCCAGCGGCGATCGGGTTGGTGGCGGCATGCTTGGCAACGCCGCCCAGGTAGCCGACCCAGGTGACCACCATGATCAGCGGCCCCGGCGTGGTCTCGCCCAAGGCCAGGCCGTCGATCATCTGCGGCCCGGTCAGCCAGCCGAAGTGCTCTACCGCGCCCTGGTAGACATAGGGCAGCACCGCATAGGCGCCACCGATGGTGAGGAAGGCCGCCTTGACGAAGAACGCGCCCATGTCGGCCAAGGTGTGCTGTCCTCCAGTGGCCAGCAGCACCGCGCCACCGATGACCACGAAGGCCAGTGTCAGGACGGCGAACTTGCCCCAGGAAAAGGCGGCGTGCGCCGGCGGCGGCGTGTCGTCGTCGATCAGCGCCGGGCCGAACTGTTTCTTGGAGGCACCGTGGCCGCCGCCGCCCTTGAATTTGGCTGGCACCAGCTTGCCGCCGAGGGCACCGAGGATGCCCGCTGCCAGAACGATCCAGGGGAAGTCAATCTTGAAGAAAAAGATGCCGATGAAGGCCAGTGTGGCGATCGCCAGCAGTACCTCGTTCTTGATGGTCTTGGCGCCGATGCGCCAGGCGGCGAACAGGACCACCGCCACCACCGCTGGTTTGATGCCGTAGAAGATGCCGGCCATCAGCGGCAGATTGCCGAAGCTCAGGTAGACCGCCGCCAAGGAGGAAAGCAGCACGAAGGCCGGCATAAAGAACAGCACGCCGGCGACCAGTGCGCCAGCCGTGCCGTGCATCAGCCAGGCGATGTAGATGGCCAGCTGAATGGCCTCCGGGCCGGGCAGCAGCATGCAGAAGTTGAGGGCGTGCAGGAAGCGGTGCTCGGAGATCCAGCGACGCTTCTCAACCAGCTCGGTATGCATCATGGCGATCTGACCGGCCGGGCCGCCGAAGCTGATGAAGCCCAGCTTGAGCCAATAGGGGAATGCCTCGGAGAGACTGGGATGGGCGGGGCGTTGTTGGGTGTCATTCATGTATCTGGTCTCCGTTCTGGTAATTTGCATAGAGAAAGTCGAATGCCTGATTGGCACTGGCAAGCAAGGTATCGTCGTCGGTGATGGTGGTGCGCATGCCGGCAAGTAAGGACTCCAGGCCGGCTGCTTCGGGCACCGGTAGGCCGCCCACATCTAGGTAATGAACGATGGTTGCGAGGCGGGTGATGGCAGGATCAACTCCCAAACCGAAACTGGCAGCGAGCACCTCGAAAGTGACCCGGCCATCGACATGGGTGAAGGAAGCGCCGACGAAGTCGAAGCCGAGTGCATTCTTCGGGCATCGTTTCGTGTCATCAAGCCAGAGGAAGGTCGCTTTGGGGTCGATGAAACGACGGATCAGCCAGGCGGAGGCCATGCGATCCACCCAGAGGTTTTTGCGCGTCGCCCAGATCCGTCCCTGGAAATCTGCTCTGTCAAGACGTCGAATCTTGCCGGATACGTTACTGGGCTCGCCAATGGCGGCGGCCTCAAGCTCCGCCAAGGCATCCTCCGTTTGACGTCGGGCCTCGCCCGGGAAAAAGTCGATCGCGGATAACACCGCGAACTCCCGGCGCAGGGCACGCAGAACCTTGGCATCGCCGACCTCCGCTGCACTGATCGAGGCCATCAGGCGTGCGTAGTCTTCCCCCCGGTCAAATAGCGCAACGAGTTGCCCGTGCTGGATATCGTCGCGTCCGGTCAATAGATAGAGATCCGCTGTACCTTGGACGCTGGTCACATCATCGGCAATCTGCGTCAGGGCAGTTACATGTCGGTCTGATTCAGGGAGCAGAAACACCCCATCGCGTAGCGTGGCGCTCCCCAATGCTCGCAAAGCGCGCCAGACGCGCATGCGGCCAGCGGATTGCTTGGTTGGCAGTGTGACAAGGAGAGCTAGGAAATTCATGGGTCCGTTCCATTCCCAGACTATTAGATAACTATATAACATATAGCGTTTATATGTAACATATTCTTCTGGGGTGGCATCACAGCGGGGTTTGGGGGGGGGGGGGGGGGG
>CAIXFP010000094.1 GCA_903918705.1 uncultured Pseudomonadota bacterium | reverse complement strand
GTGTTTTCCGCCAGTTTGCGCACCTCATCGGCCACCACCGCGAAGCCGCGCCCCGCCTCGCCCGCTCGCGCCGCCTCGATGGCGGCATTGAGGGCCAGTAGGTTGGTCTGGTTGGCGATGGTGGTGATGAGTTGCACCGCCTCGGTGATTTCCTGGCTGTGCTCGTTGAGGGAGACGATGGAATCCGCCGCCAGGTCGATGCGCCCGCTGATGTCGGAGAGCTGCCCCACCACCAGGCTCACCGCGCCCCGGCTCTCCTCGGCATCCGCGCTGGTGCGAGTGGCGAGATCCACCACCTGGCGCATTTCGCCGGTGATGTTCTTCAGGTCGTTCTGGCTGGAACCGAGGTTGACCAGCAGGTTCCCGGTGTTGAGGTGATGCACCAGGGAAAGCAACTGGTTGCGCATCTGCCCGCGCTGCTGATCGGCCATGCCGTCGAGCAGCACGTTATGGCTTTCCAGGCCGCTCTTGAAGCCGCCATGGAGGCCGACCGGAAACGCCTTGCGGAAATACTGGCCGTCGATGTGGAGGCGGAAGGCGGTGGTTTCCTCGCGAAAGTAGGCTTCCAGTTGGTCCAGCATGTCGTTCATGTGCCAGCACAGGCGGCCGATTTCATCATCGTCGGCGATTTCGGTGATGCGCCCGTCGAAGCGCCCATGGCTGATCTCGGTGGTGAGGTGATCCAGCTTGGCGATGGGGGCGAGCCACTGCCTGGCCTTGACCTGGCCCCAGGTGGATATGGCGATGCCGAGGCACAGGAAGGTGAGCATCTGCCAATCGAAGCCATGCCGCACCCAGGTATCCACCAGGGTGGCCAGAACCAGCCCGGAAAATCCCCAGAGCAGGGCCGTGAGCCTAGATTGCAAGGACCAGTTCGTCATAGCTCATTCCCTTTTCGGCAAGGAGATCAGTCAGGATTTTGGCGGAGGCGGCGATGGCGTCGCGCGCGCCGGCTTTCTTCTCGGCTTCCAGCATGGCCCGGTATAACTCGGTTGCGGTCTTGACTCCTGATGCCTTGGGTTTGCGCCGCACCGAGAAATAGCCGGTGATGGCGCGGTTGCCGTCCAGGTTGGGCGTGATGTTGGTGAACACCCAGTAGTAGCTGCCGTCCTTGGCCATGTTTTTTACATAGGCATTGCACTCGCGGCCGGCCTGGATGGTGTCCCAAAGAAGTTTGAACACGGCGCGCGGCATGTCGGGATGGCGAATGATGTTGTGCTGGGCGCCCAACAGCTCCTGTTCGGAGTAGCCGGAAAATTCGATGAAGATCCGGTTTCCATAAGTGATGCGGCCTTTCAGGTCGGTTTTGGAGACGATGAAATCGTCCTCGCGCATCACCTTCTCCGCCGCCGTGGGTGTGATCGGATTTTTCATGCCTGCTCCATCATCGCGGCCTGGGAACTAGGCGCCGCATCTCCAGTAGTGCAGCAATAACGGTCACAGGTATCAGAAGTTTAACTATTTGTTGCTATAGTTCAGGGCGATGGCCAGATAGGCGGCATACAGGAGGCCATTGAGTGCGAGGTGCCACACCCGCAACGGGCCGCGTCGCAGCATGAAGCGCAGCCAGGCCGCCGCCAGCAGGGTGATGGCCACGCCCGCGAACACTTCCCTGACCGGTGCCCAGGGGGTGAGCAGCACGCCGATGGCGGGCAGCAGGGTGCCCTGGAACACCATGG
>CAIXFP010000093.1 GCA_903918705.1 uncultured Pseudomonadota bacterium | reverse complement strand
GCCGACTTCGACCTGCGCGAACTGCCCGCCACCCAGGCCCTCTACGCCCAGCCCGGCGAGTGGATGCAGATGCGCGGCGACCCGGCCATTCGCGCCGGCCTGTTCCACCAGGAACGGGTCAACAGCCTGATGGACCAGCACATCGACGCCATCCTCGCCCTGATCACCGAGTTGATGACCGTGCATGGCGTCTATCACGGCAAGCTGCACTTCTCCAGTTCCCGCGCCACCCTGTGGATGCTGGACGACCCCTACAGCTACCGCATCCACGGCTTTGCCGACCTGTCCGACCCCAACCTGTGCCTGGCCTACCCGCGCCATCCCTACCCGGACAAGGCCATCGTGCCGGCTGCGGCCATCGCGAAAATCTTCCGCTGCTTCCGCGACCTGCGCTTCATGGACGAAACCCTGTACCTGCGCTCCGGGTCCCTCAACCTGTTCAACGGACTGGTAGGATTGACCTTCTCCTGCGACGGCTCCCACTACATGCCCTGGGACGAATTCCTGGAAAAAAACCTGGGATTCTGGCTGGGCACGGAGACACCGGCTTGCGCATAGGGTGCGCAGTGCGCAGCACCCGGCTCGACTACTCGGCTGCCTTCACCAACAGGGCGTAGGCGGCTGGTCGGGTTACGCCGGCTAACCCGGCCTCCGGTCTTCATCGACACGCCGAGGCCGGCGATCATCACGCCTTCCTTCATCATGTAGGTGGTAATGGGGTAGCAGGCCACGGCGGCGAGGCCACCGGAGACGATCAGACCGCGATACAGGGCGCTCATGATCTTGCCGCCTTCACGAGTCTTGACGAAGTAGGTGCCGACGATGGAAGCAATGATGGCGAAACCGCCCAGGATCAGCGAGTAGATTAAGGCCCCCGCTACACCCTATCGGATGAAGTGGACAGCTGCATTCCCTAGCATGGCCCGGCAAAAACCATGGAAGTGGTGGACGCGGCCATCGTCGCCGGCATACGGAATCGGCGCCCGTCATGATGGCGGTCGACGACACCAGCCAGTTGGTCGGGAGAGGGCGAGCGACAAGTCCTCGGCCATACCGGTCTGTCAAGGTTGCCGCATTGCGGCTGTCCGCCCACAACCGCTACTTCTGGCTTCGAGTGGACGCACCCAATCCAAGGAGAAGCTAGGCGCCACATGTCGATCGCGCCAGAGCGTGAGTAAATATGTCGGGATAATTTACACACCCATCCATGTGCTTTTGTAACTCATTGATGTATAGCCACATCATAAGATGGCACGAATTTTGCTTACATGAGAATAATTGCACGGGTTGTCTTGGACTGGCCAACGAAAGGAAAAATCAATCATGGATTACGAAGAAAACCGATTCGCTACTAGACATACCCACTTCACGTTTCGCACCGCTTTATTGGCTGTTGGGTTGTCTCTAGGCGTGTTTGGCTGTGCGGGCGGAGCGTTGGCAACGCCACTATTATTTACTTACACAGGATCGCTCCAGACCTACCAGGTGACGACGGCTGGCTATTACCAAATCTTCGCGGACGGCGCGCAGGGGGGGGCTGGTGGCTCGGGTGCAGGCGGTCTCGGCGCCGATGTGGGCGGCGTGATCTATCTGGACGCGGGCGTCACGCTGTCGCTCGATGTCGGGGGCCAAGGTCAAAGTGACAACAATGGCGTCGTGGGCATAGGTGGCGGTGGAGGCGGCAGTTTCG
Source organism: uncultured Pseudomonadota bacterium (assembly GCA_903918705.1). Lineage (GTDB taxonomy): Bacteria > Pseudomonadota > Gammaproteobacteria > Burkholderiales > Thiobacillaceae > PFJX01. Next base: position 6,822 of record CAIXFP010000093.1, on the reverse strand, counting down.
TGTTTATTGAGTCCCCATTGGATCTATTGCTGGCGGCTGGTGGCGGTGGCGGCGGTGCATTTAACCACAATGGCCTTCCCGGCGTCGGTACTTCCACCTCAGGAAGCTCGGCGGGTGGTAATGCGGGTACGGGAGGAAGCGCGGGTTCTGGCGGTGATGGGGGGCTAGAAAACTGCTGTAACGGACAGATCGGCAACGGCGGTGGCGGTGCGGGTTGGTTGTCCAACGGCACGGCTGGCCATGACTATGGCCCTAACGCTCAAGACGGGAAGGGGGGTTTATCGTACCTAGCCGGCCTCGCTGGGGGACTCGGTCCTTTCGGCGCAACTGGCGGTTATGGTGGCGGTGGTGGTGGCGGTGGTTCAGCGGGTGGTGGCGGTGGTGGCTATTCCGGTGGTGGCGGTGGTGGCTACCCCAACGGCGGTGGCGGTGGCGGTGGCTCCTTTGTAAATGCCGATTTCACTGACCTTATACAGCGCGACGGTGTGAACTCAGGCAACGGTTACATCCAACTAGACTATCAGCCACTCGTGAGCCAGTCGGTTCCCGAACCCTCGACGCTCGCATTATTGTCGGTTGCGCTTGCAGGGTTGGGCATAACCCGTCGTAGTCTTAGGTCGAAGTAACACCTCATTGTCGATCATTTATCTCAGGGCAATCTGTTTTATGGTCGGCTTGCGCATTCTGGGCTCCTGGTTGAGTCGGTGCACATGCGCCATGACAACAAGTTTCCGCCACGTAAGGCTCACCACGTGAGCCTGTCCACAGCATTTGCGAACAGAGCCATTTTGTTTTGGTATACAAAAATTAGATTGTGCGGGTCCAAGCTTGAGCTAGTGCAACTGGCTGGAGCAGGCCGATCCGCGTAAGCACGCAAAGATGGCCTGTACGACTGCTGTCTGTGGTGCTTCAGACTTTCATCCGGCCGGATGCAGCAGCGCAGAGCTAGTGCACGCAGTTGGCCGGGCAGGGACGGCCGGACTATAGGGCTCAACGTCGCTTGTCGCTACGGAGCCGACGGCCAGGCAAGAAAATCAACTTCTCATCACGAACGGCAGCTTTCACTTGTTGATCGTTCTCCCCGAAAGGCCGCAGTCAAGTTTCCTCGGTGACTGTTCAGGGTCGCGACGCGACCGTCCACTCTTCGAATTCATCGCCGGAAAGCGGCCAGTGAAATTTCGCTCCCCGGAAGCAGCCAGTCGTCATCGAGCCCCCCCGATCCGGAGGAGACTGATGACATATTCCTTGTAAGTGGCGGCTGACTCATTGGAAACCTGCCGTTCGAGATTCCGGGGTGGCAGTCTGGTGCTTCTCGGCCTATTCAGATGGTCGCTATCCTGTTGCTGCCATGGGTACTCATGGCCGGCGGGGGAACTTCGGCAGTCTGGTGAGATTTCGCACTGAAGTTACCATGACATGGAATAAGTGGTTCTGTCGGTGTCGCAACAGGGCTCGCTGGACTGCTCCACCTTTACTTGTCAGTAACGAGGCATCCAGAGGTAATGGCTTGGCCTGTCTCCAACTCATGTCGCGATGGTATGGAATCCGAAGCACCTGCTCGGGTGACGCAGATCGCCGCAGCATGACAGCCCTTTGCCAGCGCCTTGACCGGATCGCCGGTCTGTATCAGTTCTGCTAGAAAGAAACCGATGAACGTGTCGCCTGCCGCGGTTGTATCGACAGCATCCACGGGAAGTGCGGGCTCATGATGCGTCGAGTTGGCGCCTAAATAGAGGGCACCTTTGCTTCCCAGCGTCAGCACCGTCGCCGCGCGAGGGAATCGTTCACGCATTCTGGTGCCAACCTCCGCCGGATCGGTTTTCCCGTGAGTGCTTCCGCCTCCGTCTCATTGAGAATGAATAAATCCACGAATTCCAGGGGGTATTGATGAACGTCGGCGGTCATCGGCGCTGGGTTGAATACGATGTGCAAGCCTCTTTCGTGAGCCTTTTGAATGGCCTGCGCCACTGAACTGATCTCGTTCTGGAGCAGGAGATAGTCCCCCGGCGAGCAGGCTGAAAGAGCTAATACGACGTCGTCTTCGCTGATGAGTCGATTTGCGCCACCGTACAGCACAATGGCATTTTCACCATCCGGAACGACCTGGATGATGGCATGGCCTGTCGTGGCTTCGCCCACAGTCACATGGGTCGTGTCGACGCCCTCCTGTTCAAGCCGCTGGAGCAGCCAGGCCGCGTGATTTCCCACTCTCCCCGCATGAAGGGTGTCGACGCCAGCGCGGGCCAACGCGAGCGACTGATTGAACCCCTTGCCTCCGGCGTAGGAGTGGTAGCTCAGGCCACTGAGGGTCTCGCCGGGACGTACAAAATGGTCGACCTCGTAAACATGATCGATGTTGATCGAGCCCATATTCAGTACCCGCATTTCAGCCTCGCCAATCAAGACTAATAGCAATAATATTCTGCTCAGGTTGGCATATTACAAACGATATACGCGGTTTCAATGGATAGTCATCATGTTTTTTGTCGCTAGAAGCCTCCTATTGTTGTTAACTTTCTATCTGGTCACGGCCACCGAGGGCGCGTCCGCCCTGGATTTCAATGGCTATATCCGTGCCGGCGTTGGTTCCGACCTCAATGGTGGCCGCCAATCCTGTTTCAAACTGTCCGGCGCAGAGGCCAAATACCGGCTGGGTAATGAGTGCGAGATCTACGGCGAGGCGCTGTTTGGTCAGGATTTGTACCAGGCTGATGGAGGTCCGCGCGTGTCCGGTCACGTCATGGCCAGCCTGAACTCCCAGAATGGCTTCGAGAACCTGTTCGCGAGCAACAACAGCGACCGCCTGCCCCAGGCCTATCTGGCCGCCCACGATCTGGCCCCCCTCAACGGTGGCCTCCTCTGGCTCGGCAACCGCTACTACAAGCGGGAAGACGTCCACATCAACGACTTCTTTTATTGGAACCCATCCGGCATCGGCATGGGGGTCGAGGATTACGGTCTCGGCGACCTGAAGCTCAGTACGCCATCTTCCGCAAGGACGGCATTGGCCAGGAGGACATCGCGCCGCGCCATGACCTCCAACTGCGCGGCATCCCGGCCAACGCGGGTGGCGAGTTGCAGTTGGGCGCCAGTTACATCGCCAAGACTGGTTCCGACCCCGCCCGCCATTCGGGTTGGGCCTTGAATGTCCAGCATGTGCAACAGAAAACGCTGGGCGGCTGGAACAAGTTGGACCTGCAATATGGTGAAGGACCGGGGGTCGGGCTGGGTAGCACCGGCAACCTGGGCAACGGCAGTGACGTAACCCGGTTCCGCGCGGTGGAGCAGTTCTATTTCAAGGCCACCCCCTTACTTGATGGCTTGGTTTCCGCTGTGTATCAGCATGATTCCGCCCCTACCGGTGGCCAGGACTGGACCAGCCTGGGGGGACGGCTGGTTTATTCGCTGGGTGGCAATTGGAAGCTGCTCACCGAAATAGGTTTGGATCGGGTCAAGCCGGACGGCGCCGCCACCCGCAACCTTACCAAGCTAACTGTGGCGCCCACCTGGTCCAGCGCGGCCGGGCTGTTCGGACGTCCCGAGGTTCGGTTGTTCTATACCTGGGCCCACTGGAATGAAGCCGCGCAACTGGCCGCCAATGTAGGCGACACCTTGTCTGCCAGCGGTGCCTATAGTGGCGACAGGCATGGCTCGACCCTGGGGGTGCAGGTAGAGCACTGGTGGTAATTTCCGCGCTAACTGTTTGTACGCCAACATAAGGTCTAGACCATGAAACTTATCAGGTTCCTACTGCTTGTCATGCCGCTGGTGCTGGCGGCCTGCGGTGAGTCGCCACACCCGGCCAAGCAGGAGGCCGTGGCCCCACCGGCCCAGGCTCCGGTCAAAAAGCAGCGCATCGCCCTGGTGATGAAGACCCTCACCAACCCCTTCTTCATTGAAATGGAAAAAGGCGCACGCAAGGCCGAGGCGGAACTGGGCATCGAACTCATCGTCAAGACCGCGGCCCAGGAAACGTCATTCGAACAGCAGGTGTCCATTGTTGACGACCTGATTCAGAACCGGCTGGCAGATGCCTTGGTGGTTGCCCCGGCCGATGCCTACCATCTGATCCCCTCGATAAAGCAGGCCAAGGAGGCTGGCATCCCGGTGGTCAATATCGACGCTCGGCTCGATCGCAAGGTGCTGGCCGAGTCGGGATTACAGGGGATGCCCTTCATCAGCGTCGACAACGAGCAGGGCGGCTATTTATCGGCCAGGACCCTGACTGAAAAGATTAAATCCCCCACCCAGGCCGCCATTCTCGAAGGCATCCGCGATGCGGAAAACGCCGAGGCGAGAAAGAAGGGGGCCTTGCGAGCCTTTGCGGAAAATCCGGCGATAAAGGTGGTCGCCAGCGAAACCGCCAATTGGAAGATCGACGAAGGCTACGAAGTGACCAAGGCCATGTTCGCCAAGCACCCGCACATCGGCCTCATCTTCGCTGCCAACGACATGATGGCCCTGGGCGCCCTCAAGTATCTGGATGAGACCGGCAAGAAGCAGGTCAAGGTCGCGGGCTTCGACGCTCTGGCCGAGGCCCGGAGCGCCATCGATAAGGGCTTGATGGTAGCCAGCATCGACCAGCAGGCCGGAGAACAGGGCTACCAGGGTGTCCTTTACGCCATGCGTCTTCTGAAGGGTGAAAAATTGCCGACGGAAACCCTCCCCAACGTCAAACTGATCAAGGCGGGCTCCGCCCCATGATTCCTCCCCGGTGGCACCTATCGGCGCCGACCGACTTGCGTCACTGGGGGGAAGTACCCGATTGCCGCCCATGCGCCTGAATCTCAACCAGCGTTTCATCACCTACCTGCTGCTGCTGGGAGTTCTGCCCTTGCTGGCGGTGGGGGGGATGTCCATCCAGCTTTCCCGCTCCGCGCTGGAGTCCGAGGCCCGTGGCCACATCACCCAGGAACTGAAAGACAAGAGTGCCTTGCTGGACACCCAGATGGCACAGATCGAAGCCCTCATCGCCAACATATCCGGCGTCGAGGAGATCACCAACGTCCTGTCGATCAAGTCGCCCGCTTCCGATACCTATACCCATCTGGCGACCCAGGCGCGTATCGGCTATGTGCTTAACAACTACCTCAATCTCCAAGGGCTGATTTCCATTGAAATCTTTACCTTGTCCGGCGACCACTACCACGTCGGGGAAACCCTCGACGTCGGAAATCTCGACGCCGCGCTGCGTGACCGCTTGATCCGGGATACGCAAGCGCATTCCCGGAATATCTACTGGGCAGGTATCCGGGCCAACGTAAACGGTAACTCGAAACATCAGTCGGTACTGGTGGCCACCCGCATGATCTATCGACTGAACAGGGAAGCGTCCCGGCAGGAGCCGGTTGCCTTGCTGGTCGTCAATTATGATTCGAACTACATACGCAACACCTTTGCGGATACCAATTCCGCCCATAGTGGCTACATGATCCTGCTGGACGGCGATGACCACTTCGTCCAGCACCCGGATGCCACGCTTCTCGGCAAGAAGGCCGGCCCCGAACTCCTGGCCTTGCTGGCGGCGGCAGGCCAAAATGGCGGAACGGCCGGCATGCTGGTGCAGAGCACTCGGCTACGGGAAGCCAAATGGCGTCTCGCCATATTGGTGCCCGAAGAGGTCATCAACCGTCCTGCTCGGGACATCGCCCAGGCCAGTGCGCTGGTGATGTTGGCTTCCCTGCTGCTTGTGGGCATGGGTGCCTTCTCCTTCCTGCAGCGGGTGGTGCTGCCCCTGCGCGAAATCACCAATCGCTTCCGCAAATTGCGAACCGAGCCGGAGTCCAAGCAGAACCCCATAGCCGTGGTCGGAGATGACGAGATCACCAACCTGGGGCGTGGATTCAATGACCTCCTTGACGCTTTGAACGCCCGCCAGGAGGCGGAAGAGGGGTTGCGGCAACTGAACCTGGAACTTGAGGTACGCGTCCGGGAGCGAACTCGTGACCTCGAAACCAGCAACGCCGACCTGTCGCGGGCACGTGATGCAGCCGAGATCGCCAACCGTGCCAAGAGCACCTTCCTCGCCAACATGAGCCATGAACTCCGCACACCGATGAACGGCATCATGGGCCTGACGAGCTTGTTACAACGCCAAATCGTGGACCCCAAACTCCTGGACAAGCTCAACAAGATCGACCAGTCGTCCAATCACCTGCTCCACGTAATCAACGACATACTCGACATCTCCAAGATCGATGCGGAACGCCTCGTCCTCGAGAAGGTGGACTTCAGTTTCACCGAAGTACTGGAACAGATCTTCAGCGTTGTCGGACACAAGGCCTCGGACAAGGGGCTGAGATTGCTGCACGAATCTTCGCCCGAAGTGGTCAGACTAAGGCTGCAGGGCGACCGCCATCGCCTGAGTCAGATCCTGCTCAACCTCGTTGGCAATGCCATCAAATTTACCGAGCGGGGTTCCATTACCCTGCGCGCGCGGATACTGGATGAAACGCCGACCGACGTGCTGCTGCGCGGGGAGGTCCAGGATACCGGTATCGGCGTGACCACCGAGGATCAGAAGCGGCTCTTCTCCGCCTTCGAACAGGCGGATGGCTCGATGACCCGAAAGTATGGTGGTACCGGATTGGGGCTGGTGATCAGCAAGAGGCTGGCTCAGATGATGGGCGGCGAGATGGGCATGGAAAGCCAACCGGGGATGGGGAGCACCTTCTGGTTTACCGTCCGGATCGGAAAGGTTGTCGGCAACCCTGTCGAGCCAGTGCCGATTTTCGAGAACGAAACGGCGGAAACGCAGATCAGGGCCCGTCACCTGGGCGCCTGCATCCTGCTGGCGGAGGATGAGCCGATCAACCAGGAAGT
>CAIXFP010000092.1 GCA_903918705.1 uncultured Pseudomonadota bacterium | reverse complement strand
GGCAGCGGATTGAGCGGATGCAGATGCGGCCGCTCTTCCCGGAACAGATCCAGCGGCCGCCGATGCGTCTCGCCGTGGAGGCGCACATTGGCGATGGTTTCCAGCCAGACTTCGGCGGCCGGGTTCACCGCGCTGAAGTCGAGGAAGTCGGCGCCGTTGAGGAAGTTCTTTTTGACATAGCCAACGGCATTTTCGACGCGCCCCTTCTCGTTGCCGCGGGCGACATTGCAGGGCGAGAGGTCGAACCCCCAATGCCGGGCGAAATCCAGGTAACGCGGGTTGAACACCGGCGCTTCACCGACCACGCGGCTGAGCACGGCCGACTTCAGGTTGTCGATCATCAGGCGCGCCGGACAGCCCTGGAAGGCGGCGAAGGCATGCTCGTGGCAGGCCAGGAAATGCTCCATGGTCTGCGATACGGTGAACTCGACATACAGGAGGCGGCTGTAGCACAGCACCATCACGAAGAAGGACAGCCGGCGTCGGGTCGAACCCACCTGGATCGAGCCGTATTCGCCCCAGTCGATCTGGGCGGCCTCGCCGGGGGCAAACGACAGTTTGAGAAACGCCTCGTGGCGGGGTGGCCGGACCCGGCGCACGTAGTCCTTGACGATAGTGAAGCCGCCCTCGAAGCCGTCCTCGCGCAGGCGCTGGAAGATCTGCTGTGCGCTGTACGGGTGCGTCTCCAGGAGGCGAACGATGCGGGTCTTGAACGGATCGAGCCGGCTGCCCCGCCGCACCGGCTGGCGGGGGTGGTACTGGGCGCAGCTCAGCCACTTGGCCACCGTGTCCGCATGCAGGCCCAGGGTGCGGGCGGTCTGGGCAATGGTCAGCTTCTGCCGCTCATGGCAGTCCTTGATCTTGCAGTAGGTCTCGTAATCGATCATGGCGCCGGCTCCAGGGCTGCCCGCAACTGGCCGATCCGGGTGCTGATTTCGTCCGCGGTGAGTTTGCGTGCTTCGCTGCGCCACGGGGTGTCCAAAGCCAGCACTTGGTAGAGCGGGCGTTGATAGGCGATGAGCCCGGCGCGAATGAGATCCTCGCGGGCCTGGTTCAGGCGGGTGGCGGAGAGTGACAGGCTGCGGACGAGTGAAGCATCCGAGTAGTAGCTCAGCCCCTGGCCATCGGCGACCGTGAGCAGAAACAGATACAACGCCGCCGCCGGCGGATCACAGCGTTCGATGTACCGCTCACGCACCAGGCGGTGGTCGACCCAACTGAACTGCGCGGGGATTTGCCGCACCCGCTCGGGGCAAAGTACCTGTTTGATGATCATCGCCGACTCTCCCGGCCAAGATGTCCTGTCCCAGTTCTAGTAGCCGCCGGGTGCTCCGGGCGATGTCCTCTTGTAACGCACTGCCCGTGAATTGGGCGATAAAGCCAATTAAAACAGCAGGTTGATCGAGCAAGAGTTCTTGTAACGCAGGTTGCAAGACCTCTTGAGAAACCTCAGTGATTTCAATGGGTTGCGCCGGGCAGTGATCTTGTAACGCAACGGGCACCACGGGCGCTGTCGGTGTTTCCCGCCTTGCCCCCTTCGCGCGCCGCCAATACTCGGGGTGGCTGCCCCGCCACGATTGCACTCGCGCGACATTCTCCGGTCCCCGGAAGTAATCCTGGTTCTCTGGTTTGGCCAGCCAGGCGCGCTGGCTCGCCGCCTTGCTCGCCTTGCGGCAGGCTGGCTCAGAACAGTATTTCTGGTGCTTCGCGTTGCGCGGGTCGGCTTGGAATAACTCCCCGCAAAACAGACACTTGTGCAGATCCGAGTGCGCCATGATGGACCCTCCTCGGGGCGATCATGGACACAAGGACACGCTGCGGCATGCCCGACACGGGGGTCAGGCAGGGGAAGAAGCGAAGCAGGAAGAAGACGAAAAAGAGAAGAAGAGGCAGAAAACCCTGCAGAGACAAACCGTCGAAGAAGATCGACCAAGAAAATCCGTGAAGAAAATCCACCGATCTTCAAACCGCCAGATTCAGGCGTGTTTCAGGTTGCCGCTGACAGCATGGCAAGGTAGTTGCTTAATCCAGTGCCGTGAGTGTGGGATAGGCCCGCACAGCAACCCCTGGAGCGAACCATGCAAACCCAACCTCTAATTCTCGCCTTGCTGGC
>CAIXFP010000091.1 GCA_903918705.1 uncultured Pseudomonadota bacterium | reverse complement strand
CCAAGTCATCAGCGGGCGCTATGAGCGCGGCGCCATGCTCCTTACCACCAATCGCGCCTACAAGCACTGGCCTGAAATCTTCAACAACGACAGCACCCTCACCTCGGCGCTCCTGGACCTCCTGCTCCATCACGCCGAAACCGTCCTCATCGAGGGCAAAAGCTATCGCATGAAAGAACGGATCGAGGCCTGACTCGCGCCGCCTCCTGGTCCATCTTCAATCACGGATTTCAAACCGCCAAGTTCAACCGAAATTCACGCCGCCGCGCACACCTCGGGGAAGAACATCAGCCGCGCACCAGGTGAAGCACCAGGCCACCGCCCAATTCGAGCGTCAACTCAAAGCGTGCGGATGGATGCGCCGGTGCCTGCAACGCGCCGAGATCCACGAAGCCCGGCCTGGCCGCGACTGCCTGGCCCATCCCGACGTCTTGCCCGTCGCCATTGCCGAGCAAGCCGCGCCAGCGGTGAACACTCGCCGCACAAACCGACTCCGCTCGGCAGAACGCAGCCAGAGACAATCCGCTCGCCTCGAACCGCCCCAACAACGCACGCCACTCCTCCCGACTCCGCCGTTTCTTCCGACCCGATTCCATCCCGCACCCCTCGCTCCGTTGGCATGGGGTGCATTCTCTTCATCTGCCAGACAATGGGAAGAACGCCTTGGGCTTACCGGTTACGGCGCGCCTACCGGCCCCAGGTCTGGCTGTTTCCGCAGCGCCATGCCGATGTGCCCATCGACCCCGGCCAGGCCGAGAAGTGGTTCTACGCCGCCAAGAAGCGGGCCGGCATCAGCAAACGCACCGGCATCCACGGGCTGCGCCACGCTTTCGCCACCCACCTCCTGGAAGACGGGGTGGACTTGCGCACCATCCAGGGCTTGATGGGGCACACCAGCATCAGCACCACTCAGCGCTATCTGCATCTGGCCCAGCCCAAAGCCGCCGCGAACCTGAATCTGCTGGACCGTCTGGCTGCCTGACGCCATGCATGCGCCGCATCCCGCCCTGGAACTGGCGGACATCCTGCGCGACCACGCCCCGGCCTACGCCGAACAGCATCCACTGACCGGGTTCCAGGAGCGCGCGATCCGCGCCATCGTCGCCTGCCGCACCCCGGCTCTGGGTGGCCAGGTCTTCCACTGTCCGGCTTGCGGCCATGACGAGGTGCGTTTCCACTCCTGCGGCAACCGCCATTGCCCGAAGTGCCAGTCCCTGGCCAAAGACCGCTGGGTCGCCGCCCAAGTGGCGGAAGTCTTGCCCGTTGAATACTTCCACATCGTGTTCACCTTGCCCCACGCCATCAACGTGCTGACGCCCACGTCGGTGGTAGATAACCTGCTTTTCGCCTGTGCTTCGCAAACCCTGCTGGACTTTGCCCGCGATCCCAAGTGGCTGGGGGCGGAGCCGGCGATCACCATGATTCTGCACACCTGGGATCAGCGCCTGCTGGTGCATCGCCATGTGCATTGCCTGGTGAGCGGCGGCGGGTTGACCGCCGAAGGGGAATGGAAGAACGCCAAGACGCATTTCCTGTTTCCGGTGCGCGCGCTCTCGCGGGTGTTTCGCGGCAAGTTCATGGAGGCGCTGGCCGCCGGGCTGGAGAAAGGCGAGTTGCGTTTGCCCGCTGGCCAAAGTGCGGATGCCCTGCTGGCCAAACTCACCCGGTCGGATTGGGTGGTCTACGCCAAGCGCCCTTTCGCGGGGCCAGAGCAAGTGCTGGCTTATCTCGGCCGCTACACCCATCGCACGGCGATCGGGAATCAGCGGCTGGTCAGCCT
>CAIXFP010000090.1 GCA_903918705.1 uncultured Pseudomonadota bacterium | reverse complement strand
CGGTTCGATGAGCGGGGAGTGGAAACGGGACTATGGCCGAGCTATTTGGGCACCGTCAGACGAAAGGGACGGAAACAGAGAAGCCAGACCTACCGTTACCGCGCCACTTCTCGACTCTACCTTGGGTCGTCGATAGCGAAATGTGGCCCCGGCAAGGCCGGTTTTTTCAGGATTTGCAGGCGCATGGCCCAGCCCCGGGGCCCCGGGGAGAAATGGGTCGCCGCGGTCGTTTCGCAGCCGACGATTCCAAAGTTCGCGGCTGCCAGCGGTCGGGTCACCCCCGACCCGGCCGGCCGACACTGACTTGCGCCATGGGTCGGGGTAGACCCATCCCGGCGCCGGTGCCAACACGCAAGCCGTTGATTCCTTGAAGTCGCAGTTGAATCCGTGGCTGGCATGAGGCTTGCCAGGCTGCGTCGCATGGGGCCAGCCCCGACAGGAGAATTCCATGCAACCCGAGCAGATCACCGAGGTCGTCGACGCCATCCTGCGCTATCTGCAAAGCCATCCCGATGCGGTGGACAGCGCGGAAGGCATTGCCCAATGGTGGTTGCCGGAGGCTTGGTGCGTGGACGTCCACACGGTACAGGCCGCCCTCGACCGGATGCGGGATCAGGGCCTGATACGGCAGCGCGCCAACGCCGACCGGCACGTGCTGTATTCGCGCTGAACTTGACGGGATGCGCTCAGGCGCGGCCGTCAGGAAGTCCGGAAGATTCTGTTCGCGGCAGGCGAACCGTGACCAGCAAACCGCCTTCAGGGTGGTTCTCCGCCTTGATGCGGCCGTGCTGGGCCTCGATGGCGCGCCGCGCGATGGCCAGGCCGAGGCCGACGCCGCCACGGTTGCGGTCGCGGGCGGCATCGACGCGGACGAAGGGGTCGAAGATGGATTCCAGCATCTCCTCGGGCACCCCGGCGCCATGATCCCGCACACCGACCACATGTTCGGGGCGGCCCCCGGCACCCTTCGCCTCGTTCAGGCTTACCTCCACCAGGCCGCCGCTGGGCGAATGCAGCACGGCATTGCGCAGGATGTTTTCCAGGACGCTGTGGAGGAGCATCGGATCCCCCAGGCAGGGCGCCGGACGCGGCCGCGCGAACTCGACCCGGATGCCGCGCAAAGCCCCCTCGATGCGGGCGTTCTCGGCCATTTCCAGCAAGAGCAGCGACAAATCCAGGGGCTCGGAGGCGATGCTGTGGACCCCGCTGTCGAGTCGGGAGAAGGTGAGGATCGCGCCGATGAGGTCGTTGAGACGCTCGGTTTGCTGCTCGATGCGATCCAGTTCCTTCTCGTCCCCCTGTCCGTGCTGCCTGGCCAGCCCCAGCGCCGCCTGCACCCGGGCCAGGGGCGAGCGCAACTCGTGGGAGACGTCGCGCAACAGGGCGCGCTGGGAATGGAGCAGGGTGTCGAGGCGCTCCGCCATGTGGTCCAGGGCATGGGCCAGGTCGACGATCTCGTCGCGGCGGCGACCCAGGCTGGGGCCGACCCGCTGGCTGAAATCGCCGGCGGCGTATGCCAGGCTGGCCCGGCGCAGGCGCTCCATGGGCGCGGTCAGGTAACGCGCCAGGAGCAGGCAGACCAAGCCGCTCACCAGGGCGGCGATGGCCAGGGGCACGGCGATGACCTTGGGGCGGGCGAGAAAGCGGCCCAGGTTGGCGCCCTGGGAATCCGGAACCAGCCAGTACTCGCTGCCATCCGGAAGGCGGATGGCGCGCCTCGCGTCGTCGCCGGCGGCCGCGGCCTGGATGCGTTGCAGATGCCGGTGCAGACGATTCAGGGCGCGCGGCGGAACCTCGCGCTGGAGCAGATCGTGTCCATTCCGATCCAGGACCAGCAGGGGCACCAGTTCCTCCTTGTCCACCCGGACAGCCCATGCCACCAGGCCCGCCAAACCATTGCCGAGGGCGGCAGCGCGGCCTGCCTGAAGGTGGAGGGCGTATTCCTCCATGGGATTGGCCGCCTCGCGCCGTTCCCGGGTCTGTTCGAGGTAGAGGGAGGTCGCGACCAGGCTGCCCAGGGCGAACAGGATGAGGGCCACCCAGTAAGTCACGAATAGTTTCCAGAACAAACGCTGGCCGCGCAAAGTCATGGCTGCAGGTACTGGTAACCGATGCCGCGGATGGTCTTGATCCGCTCGCCGCCGCCGTCCACCGGCCCCAACTTGCGGCGCAGGTTGCTGACGTGCATGTCCAGGCTACGGTCGAAGCTGCTCAAGGGGCGTGCCAGGGCGTATTCGGACATTTCCCCCTTGCTCACCACCCGCCCCGCCTCGCGCGCCAGGAGTTCCAGGATGCTGAATTCGGTGCTGGTGAGTATGACCGGCTGTTCCCCGATCTGCACGGTGCGGGTGCCGCTGTGCAGCATCAGGTCGCCGATGCGCACCGGCTGTGTGGCGCCGGCCTCCCCCTGGTCGGGGGGCCGCACCAGACTGCGCCGCAACAGGGCGCGGATGCGTGCTTCCAGCACGCGGGGGTTGCACGGCTTCGCCAGGTAATCGTCGGCCCCCAGTTCGAGGCCGATGATGCTGTCCACGTCCTCGCCGCGGGCGGTGAGGATCAGCACCGGGGTGACCTTGTGGGCCCGCAGTTCGCGCAGCACGTCGAGGCCGTTGCGGCCCGGCATCATGACGTCGAGGATGATCAGGTCGAACTCCTCTCCCAGAGCCCGCTCCAGGGCGATCAGGCCATCCGGCGCGGTGTCGACCTGAAAGCCGTTTCCCTCCAGATACTCCTCGAGCATCTGGGACAGTTCGCGGTCGTCGTCGGCAAGCAGCAGGTGGGGCATGGCAGGGGCGGGTAAGGATTTACGGCCCGGATATTAGAAGCTCGCGCCGGCAAGGGAAGACCCGGCGCCCCACTTTTACATGACTTTGCGCGGGCGAACGCCCCGGCCCTCAGTCAAGACTGGGCGGCCCCTGTTCGGCCGGGAAGCCGGTGCGCATCTCATCCGCCGTGGCATTGCGCAGCGAAACCACTTTTGCCGCCACGGTGGCGGTGCGGCCGGCCAGGGGATGATTGCCGTCCAGGGTGATCTTGCCGTCGGCGATGTTGATCACGCGGAAGGTGAGGGTGTCGCCGTTGTCGTTGCGCAGTTCGGCCTCGGCGCCGACGTAGCGGATGGTGGGCGGCACATTGTCGATGTCGTCGACGATGACCAGATCGGGGTCGCTCTGGCCGAACCCTTCTTCCGGGGTGACCTGGGCTTCCACCTGATCGCCCGGGCAGCGCCCCGTCAAGGCGCGTTCCACGGCCGCGAACAGGCCGCTGCCGGCGCCGTGCACATAACCGATGGGCATGTCCTGCTGGCCCATGACCCGGCCTTCCTCGTCCAAAACCGAATAGGTGATGAAAACCACTTTGCCGTGGCCGATGACTTCATTGCTCATGGTCGACTCCAGTTAATCGTGGTCGCTACGCTCACAGCGCCGCCACTTCCAGTTGCAGCGTGACTTCGAACGGCCCCGCCACTTCCCAGGTCAGGGTGAGTTCGATGGCCTGCATGATCTTCTCGAAGCCGGCTTCCGACTGCGAAACGGTGAAATGGGGCTGGGCCTTGATCTTGGCGGGAACGGATGCGCGCAGGCGTATGGCGCCGCCCAGGTAGTGGTCTTCCATGGCCAGGTCGGCCAGCGCCTCCCAGGTGAAGCGCTGGCCGAAGCCGCCCGGGATCTCGCCATTCACCACGTAGCGCCCGGCCGGGCCGTCGCAGCAGGGCATGGCGAGGTTGACGCGGGTGGAAAGACGGCCTTCGCCCACGGTCTTCAAGGCCACCGATACGAAGTTGTCGCGCACGCTGTAGATCTTGGCGACCCGTATTTCCCCGGCCGCCCCCATGCACAGCACCGCGCCGCCCTGGACGAAGGTGGTGGCGTATTCTACCGGCAGCTTCTGGCTCAAATCGGTCCAGCTTTCCGCGAACAGGCCCCGCGCGCGGCGGTCGGGCACCAGGTCTTCCGGGCTGATGGCGTGCTTGAAGCGCACCACGTCGTGGGCCGAGGCGATGCCCTCGCCCTGGTGTTCCTTCTGCGCCGCGGCGCCCTGCCGGGCTTTCTCGTGGTAGTGCTCGTCGTAGCGCTTCAGGGTATCGGCGAAGTTCTGCGCCAGCGGATAGCTGGCCAGTTCGATCAGGCTGGCGTCCTTGTCCGGCCGCACCACGGCCTGCAAGGCCAGGCTGGCGAGGAAAATCTCCTCGCGCCCGTCCAGGTCCAGGTCCACCGAGGCCACGGCCGGGCGCGGCTGCACGGCGTCGAGGCGGCGTTCCAGTTGGATCATGGCGTGCCAGAGCGCGCGGCGCAGGTGGGGCAGGTAGATGCCGCCGAACAGGCCGTGCCAGTAAGCGTCGTTGGCCTGGGATTCGTGCAGGAGTTCCACCAGATCCTGGCGCACCAGGCCTTCCGGCAGCGCGGCCAGGCGCGCCGAGAGGCCCAGCATGCGCGTGTGGGCCCAGTTGGCCTCCGGGTAGCGGGTCAGGAAGTTCTTCCAGATGCCGCCGCGGATGTAGGGCCGGTCGCGCTCCAGCACGCCTTCGTGCTGGGCCGCGTGGATCAGTTCCGCATAGCGGCGGGCGGAAGGCGCCGGCAGGGTCCATTCGCCCATTTCGCTGTAGGAAACCGTGGGCAGATAGACGATGCCGCGGGTACGGGTTTCCCGGTGGTGGTCGCGGAAATGGGCGCTGCGGATGACCTGGGAAGCCAGCACACCCTCGATGAAGTCCTTGAGCCAGCCGCGCTCGTAGACCCAGTGGTAGGTCTCCGGCCAGATGCCGAACTTCTCGATGTCGTCGAAATAGATGGCGGCCGAGTTGCCCGACTCGTCGGCCAGGGATTCGATGTAGGCCACCGCTTCGGTCGCCGGCGAGAAGGGCAGGCGGTAGCGCAGCGCCTCGGAGATGGGATAGACGTCGACGCGGCGGCCGTCCTCCTCGGTGGTGTGGTAACCGTTCAACTGTTCCCGCTCGGCGCCGGCGCAAAGGAAATGGTAGTCGTCCACCATCACGTACTGAATGCCGGAATCCGCCAGGGCCGGCACTACGGTGGCTTCCCAGACCCGTTCGGTGAGCCAGGCGCCGACCGGGCGCTGGTCGAAAACCTGCTCCAGGCGGTCGGACATGGCGGCGAGCTGGCTCATGCGGTCGCGGTAGGGAATCACCGCCAGCACCGGCTCCATGTCGCCGGCGCCGAAGAATTCCACCTGGCCCCGCGCAGCCATCTCGGTGAGCAGCTTCATGTCCTCGGGATGGTGGGCGTACAGCCATTCCAGCAGCCAACCGGAGGAATGCAGGGCGAAACGGAAACCGGGGT
>CAIXFP010000089.1 GCA_903918705.1 uncultured Pseudomonadota bacterium | reverse complement strand
GCCGCCCTGGAGGACATCAAGGGCAAGGAAATCACGGTCATGGAGGTGGGCCACCTCACTTCTCTGTTCGACAAGATGATCGTCGCCAGCGGCGATTCCACCCGCCAGGTAAAGTCCCTGGCCGACAACGTGCGGGAAAAGCTGAAGGAAGCCGGCGCCGACATCATCGGCGTGGAAGGCGAGCAGGTGGGGGAATGGGTGTTGGTGGACGCCGGCGACCTGGTGGTCCACGTCATGCACCCGACCGTGCGCGCCCACTACAACCTGGAAGAACTTTGGGGCGCCGCGCGCAAGTCGCGGCAGTCGCACTAAGTAAGAGAGTCAATCGGATGCCGGCGTACCACGGCGTTTTGCTTCATCTCCCTCTGGGAGAGAGAACTCTGCTTGGCAATCCGGGCAGGCTTCCTCTTCCCTGCCCCTCTGATGGAACTACCAAGCATTCGACTCGGCTGCCCAACGACGGTAGCCAAGTCGCTGCTTACCCCGAGGGGGGAGAGGTTCTTGCATGACCCCCCGCCCCGATCTTCGCCGCCTGCGCGCCTGGCTACGCGATGGCGGGCTCATCGCCTACGCCACCGAATCCTGCTTCGGCCTCGGCTGCGACCCGCGCAATGCCCGCGCGGCGCGGCGGATCCTGGCGTTGAAGGGGCGGCCGTGGGCCAAAGGGCTGATTCTGATCGGCAGCAACGCCGGCCAGTTCCAGCGCTTCCTGGCGACACTCTCGGCCGATCTCAATGGACGACTCCAACAGTGGTGGCCCGGCCCGAACACCTTGCTGCTGCCGGTCGCGCGCCACTGTCCACGCTGGTTGACCGGCCGACACAGCAAGCTGGCGGTGCGGGTGACCGCCCATGCCGGGGCGGCGCAACTCTGCCACGGGCTGGGCATGGCCCTGGTTTCCACCAGCGCCAACCGCGCCGGCAAACGCCCCTTGAAAACCTATAGGGCCTGCCGCGCCGCGTTTGGCCGCCGTGTCTGGGTACTGCCCGGCCGATGCGGCGGGCGGCGCGGCCCGTCGCGCATCCTCGATCCGCTTTCCGGCGCGGTCGTGCGCGCCTGAGAACGTATGTTCCCGATCTCCTGGAAAGTCCTGCTGGTGTTCGCTTTGTTCAGCCTTTGGCTGGACGCGGCCAGCAATCCCCAGACCATTCTGCCCCTGGCCCTGGCGCCGTGGACGCCGCCCCTGGGGCTGTCCCTGGCGGTGCTCCTGCTCTACGGACCGCGCTATGCGCCCTGGCTGATCGCCATCACCTTCCTGCTCGGCCTGCCCATCTACGGCGTGCCGGCCAACTGGCTGGCGGCGCTGTGGGCGGCCACGCTGCTGATGCTGGGGCTGCTCGGCATCAGCACCTGGCTGACCCGCATCCTTGAAATCGACGCGCGCCTGACCAGCCAGCGCGACCTGTCCTGGTTCCTGGTGGCGGCGGTAATCGGCGCCTGGCTCGACTCCGGCGTCCACGTGTTTTCCCGCAGCCCGGAAGCCGCTCCCGACGTCTGGGCCTGGGGCGCGGACCTGGTGAACTACTGGGTGGGCGCCCTGATCCGCCTGCTCATCATCACGCCCCTGGTGCTGGTGCATTCCGGCCATGACTGGAAGACCTGGCGTTCCTGGCGGGTGGACCGGGAAATGCTGTTGCAGGCCGCGGCCATCGCCCTTGCCCTGGCGGTGATTTTTGGTCTCAAGTACACCGACGAATACAAGTTTTTCTACCTGATGTTCCTGCCCCTGATCTGG
>CAIXFP010000088.1 GCA_903918705.1 uncultured Pseudomonadota bacterium | reverse complement strand
TGGCCATCGCCTGCCCCCTTCTGTAGCACCACATACCCCGCCAGAATCTCCTCGCGGAAGGATTCAGGAATTCCATCCCAATCCACCATTTGCACAATGATGGGCAGGTTGCTTTCGACGAAGGCATCGATGATCGGGGACAGTCGGAATACATCCCGCTTTTCCGTGGCCGGAAAACGCGCCACCAGGTCCAGGTCGCTGGCTTCGTAATGATCGCCGCGAACGCGCGAGCCGTAGGCCCAGACCTCCGCTTCCGGGATGTGCTGCCGCAGCAGGGCGCAGACTTGGGCAACGTATTTTTCCGGCAGGTGCAGGGTGTCTTGTTCAGGCATCGGCCAGTTTCCCCAGCTTCTTTTCCAGCGTTTCAACCAGCCGTGCCACATCGGCCAGAAAACCGGGGATCAGCACCAAAGTCTGTTCTGCAAAGGCCACTCCATAATCGTGGGCGGTGTTGTTGCGGTTGTCGCGGTAGGTGAACCAATGCTCAACCTCTTCAAGCGTCATCAGGTCGTGTACGGCGGCCAGTCGAAGAATCTCCTTTACCGGAGTCGATTCCAGCTTTCTGCCGCCATGGCCGTACACTTTCAACGCCTTCTTCAGCAGTTTGAAAGCGGTTTCCTGCGCCAGTTCATAGCCTTTGACGATCGCGTTACGGAATATCTCCTGATCGATGCTTCCTTCCTGGGCCTGCCGGTAAAGGACCAAGGAGGATTCCAGTGTCTGGCGGCAGCGGGACAGATGGTCGGTGTTGAGAAACAGCATAGTGATTTACTCCTGTGCGTCCGGGGTGTCCCACATTTCCCGATAGAAAACAATCTGCTGTGTGGCCGCAGCCGGGTTGATTGTGTAGTAATACCGGCACAGTTCCTTGAACAGACTCAAAACGCTGGAGTCGTAGCAAAAATCCATCAGCGCATCGAGCGCATGTTCGATCTGATTTTCATCACGAATCTGTTGAGAAATGAGGTGCTGAACCTCGCCTTCCAGGGTAGATGCCGCCTGTTGGGCCAATGATCGTAATTGGGCGCCGATGCCCAGAGCCAAGGCACGCGCGTCGGCTTGCTCAAAGCCCATACCCCAACCCCGCCAGATTCTTCCTGATCTCGCCTTCCAGCCTGGCACTTTCCGCGAACTGTTCCGCCAGTTGCGTCGTCAGCCGCGCCATCTTGTCGGCAAACACCTCGCCGTCCTCGATCTGCTCTTCCGCGCCCACATAGCGCCCCGGCGTCAGCACATGCTCGTGCTTGCGGATGTCGTCCAGCGTGGCGCTGTAGCAGAAGCCGGGGATGTCCCGGTATTCGCCCTCTCCTCCGCTCGCGGGGGAGGGGGGTGAAGCTTGCCAGGCGTGGAAGGTGTCGGCGATCTTCTGGATGTCTTCACCAGTGAAGTCACGCAGCACGTGACCCTTCATGTAGCCCAGCTGGCGGGCGTCGATGAACAGGAACTGGCCGCGCCGGTCGCGCTTTTGCTTGTTCAGCGCCAGGCCGTTGCGTTTGTCTCGGGTGAGGAACCAGATGCAGGCGGGAATCTGGGTGTTGGTGAAGAGTTGGCCGGGCAGCGCGACCATGCATTCCACGTAGTCGTCCTCGATCAGCTTCTTGCGAATTTCGCCCTCGTTGTTGGTATTGGAGCTCATCGAGCCATTGGCCAACAGCAGCGCCATGCTGCCGGCCGGAGCCAGGTGGTAGAGCATGTGCTGCAGCCAGGCGAAGTTGGCGTTGCCTTGCGGCGGGGTGCCGGCGATCCAGCGCGGGTCGCTGGCCAGCTTCTCGTTCCACCACTCCTTCATGTTGAAGGGCGGGTTGGCCATGACGTAATCGGCGCGCAGGTCGGGGTGCAG
>CAIXFP010000087.1 GCA_903918705.1 uncultured Pseudomonadota bacterium | reverse complement strand
GCGCGACGGATACGGTGCAGGGCATAGAGCCTCACATCTGGGTAGTCCCAGGCTGTGGCGACCAGGTAGGTGACAGGGCCACGATTGACCAGGGCCAGGGGATGCAGGCGCATGGCAACTGGCACTTCGGCGTCCATGCCCAGGTAATCGACATCAAGCTGTTCTTCGGCGAGCAGGGCTTCCTGCACGTTGGTGAGCGCTTCGGGCAGGATGGGAGGCGGCAACAGGGGTTGGTAGGCCGGCACGCTCCTCACCTTGGCGAGCCACTTGTTGGCCGGGCTTGCGGCTTCGAGGCTGTGAAGCTTTCTCGCTGCCTGGTCGAAACGCGGCTCCAGGGCCTGGAGCAGGGAAGCCGGCAACATGGGACGGACGGTTTCCTCCACCAGTTTCAGGGACAGGGCTTCGGCGGTTGTGAGTCCGGGCAGATCGGCACTGGCCCGGTCGAGCCAGCGCCAGCCCCAGGGAATGCTGCGGTCGTTGCAATGCAGGGGGAAGGCCTCGGACAACTGTTGCAGGTCGCGTTCCACCTGTCGCTTGCAGACAGCGAAACCGAGATCTTTGAGTTCCTGGCGTAGTTCGCTAGCACTCTTCCCAGGGCCGGAGGTGGGCAGCCGTCTCAGGAGTTCCCATTGGCGGGCGATGGTATCGCGGGTGCTATTGGCGGGCATTCAGATTCCCTCGAAATGCTGGGCGATCCTGACCATCGCCAGGGTGTCCCGCTCGCAATACTGGAGCAGGGCCTCGCGCAGCTGCAGGCGGCGTTCCGGGGTGGTGTCCGGATGCAGGATTTCGCCGAATGCCTCCTGCGCCGCGCCGCCATGGGCCACTTCCAGGTCGTCGTAGGCCAGGTCCGGGGCGATGGTGGGCAGGACGGCCTTGATCGACCAGGAGCCCTGCATGTCCGGGTGGTAGTAATTGGCTCGGGCCAGGGGCAACAGGTCGTACAGGCGTTCGATGACGGCATCCAGGGCGGGAGCGAGGTCGGGAAAATCCCGCGCCAGTTCTTGCATGCGTCCGCGCTCGAAGGAGGCGTTATAGACCAGCACCGGCCCCGAACTGCCGACCGCTTCCAGCATCGTTTCGGCGAACTCGCGGCGTGGATCACCGCTGCCATCGGCGAGGAAGAAGGTATGCGTCAGGATGCGATTTGCGCTTTCCTCGTGGCAGGACCACTGGAACGGTTGCTGGGCATAGGGCCGGGTGCCCACCCATGCGGGGATGACGAACTGATAGGTCTCGAAATCCAGGTAGTAGCGGGGAAAAGCCAGGGCGCGCAGGGCATCGCCGGCCTCCGGGCGCAATTCGGCCTGGCCGGTTTGGGTTGCCTGCCAGACGCGCAGATGCTTCGGGTTGCTGAATTTCTCGCGGGGAACATCGCGCAGATCGGCATAGCCCTCGGCACGCAAGCTGGCCGCCAGGCTGCCACCGTAGGGCAACAACTCCACCGGGAATTGCGGTGGGTTTTCCTCGGCGGGTAGGCAATGGTCGAGGAAGGGGCAGTCAAACGGGTCGTGGCATTGGTCGCCCGGCGTGCAGTCAGGTTGCGCGCCCGCCAGCGTGTCGCGGGCGCCCGCAATCCATTCGGACACTTGCCCTTCCAAGGGGGCGATGTCTGCGGTCACGTCGACGTGTTTGAACAGGCCTTGGTAGTTCGCCTGACCTGGGTACACGAAGCTGGTGTCAATGTGGGCGATTTCCACGCGTTTGAGACCGACGCCATTCTGCCGGGCGACCCAGGCCTGGATCGCAGCATCTGCCAGATGGTAGGGCTTGACGCGGGCGGAGGACTGCACTTCCGCAAGCCGGTAGCCGCCATCGTCGGGCAACAACAGGTCGGCGCGAATCAG
>CAIXFP010000086.1 GCA_903918705.1 uncultured Pseudomonadota bacterium | reverse complement strand
GGTGCGGGTTTGGGTTCCTCACCGCCTTTACGGAATCTGAACCAGGCGTTCGCGACCCCACTCATGACGCCACCCCGTAGATTTCCGTGACGGCTTCGAAGTGGTCGCCGACGAGCTTGAGCGACTGGATCGCCGACAGGATGGCCAGGTCGTCCAGGAAGCGCTTGAACTGCGAGTAATCCCCATAGCGGCCCTGCATGCTGAGGCGCACGGCGCGGACGCGGCCACCGGTCAGCGGGACTTCCCGCGCGAGCATCGCCGGGCCGGCGTAGGCCTGCTGCTGGCCGGTGGCCGAAGTGATTCGCTCCAGTGAGATCGAACGCGCCTTGGACTGGCGATTCACCGCCACGATGAATCCGGCCAGGGTGTCATTCACCGTGCGCGCTTCAGCATGCCCCCCCAGCGCCTCGGGTGCGGCGGCTACGGCAGGGGCGATGGCACGCAGCGCGGCACTGGCGGCCTGCTCATCACGCCTCGCCTTGACGGCAGCCGACTGGGCCGCCGCCGTGGCGTCCCGCGCATCGCTGGCCTGATACGCCAGGCTAGCCGCGGAAAGGAGCAGCAGCAGCGTTGCCGCCGGGACAACGAAAGCGGATGCGGATTTCATCGAGGGCTCCGGAATAATCGAGATCAGTGCGTTGGCAGCCCCGGCGGGACAGGGCAAATGCGGTGGTCAAGCTGCGAGCGTCGGGGTCGTCCGAGGCGTCCGTCGCGCGCAGGCGTAGCGGGACGAATACGTCATGCTGGCTGTCCGCCGCGGAGAGTGTGGATTCGACCCGCGACCCGGGCAGGTACAGCGCTTCCGCGTCGGACAAGCCCTGCCGTGGGGCCAGGCCCATGAGCCGGTTGAAGCCCGGCAGATCGCCCGCGATGGCGTGGCCGATGGCATCGACGTGCCGGGACAGCCGGGTGCGTGCCTGTGCCGTTTCCGTCTTGATCGAGCCCAGCGTACTAGACGCTTCCCACCACCAGCCGCCGGCCAGCACGCAAAGGACGGTGGCTGTCGCGAGGGCGCCGCGCCAGATCAGGGGGGCGGGGATGCCCAGCACATCGGCTTCCGCGGGGTAGGCGGCGTAGAAACCGGCGAGGCCGGCCATGGACTCGACCTGGGTGAACACCACCGGCTCGGTCTCCTCGGGCAGCCCGAGGCTGGTGATGAAGGAGAGATAGATCGCGTGCAGGTTGTCCGGGCTGATGGAGAGGTACGTCCTGGTCTTGCCATCCGCCAATTGGGCGAAGAAGACGGCAATCGCCATTGCACCCTCCGCATCCTCGCCAAACACAAAGCCGGTGACGGCGGGCAAGGTAGCCTGGTGGCGCAGGACTAAGCGATCCGCCAGCGCGGACAATGGCGCCAGGCGCTTGCCGCTCGCGTGGGCCTCGGCAATGCGCGCGGATTGGGTGCCATAAACCGCCAACCCCGCCGACACCACGCCCAGCTTCTCGTAACTGGCGGTTTCCCGAATCAAGCGGCTCTTGGCGTCGGCGTAGTGCAGCGCCTCTGGCAGCACCAGGCGTAGATCGTCCACGGTGGCCGACAGAATCAGCGGGCAAGATTCCGGCACTTCCTGGACACGTTCCGCCCGGCCGTCGCTGTGCAGGATGAAGATCACTTCGACGCCATTTTCCAGGCGGGCCAGCAGACAGGGTGGCGCGGCCTTGCGCAGAGCGGGGTTGAAAGCCCGGCGCAGCCAGGACGTACCTCGCCCGCGCCCGCTGGGAGTCTGGGTGGGTGCAGTGGATGCCGGAGAAGCTGCCGGAGAG
>CAIXFP010000085.1 GCA_903918705.1 uncultured Pseudomonadota bacterium | reverse complement strand
CGGGCACGCATCGAGGACTGCTTGATGCGGGCATAGGCCAGGTCGAGGTTTTCCGCGAAGACCACGCCCTTCACCTCCTGGTTGCGGGCGTTGGTGGCGGTGTAGCGGTAGGCGAGTTCGATCATGCGTAATCCCGTTCCACCCGCTTGGCCAGGTCATCCATGGAGACCTGGCCCTGGGCCACCAGCACCAAGCCGCGTGCCCACATGCTCTGGCCCGTGGCGATGCCTTTTTTCTGGATCTCGGAAATCGGGGCGCCGGTTTCGATCAGCGACTGCACCAGGTGGGCTTCCAGCAGTTCGTAAACCATGCGCCGGCCCCGGATGCCGGTGCCGCCGCAGTGCTTGCAGCCCTCGGCGGTCATGGGGGTCTTCTTGAGATTGCCGACCCAGGGCTTGTTCAGTTCATCCTTCGTGCTCTCGCGCAGGTCGGGGCGCTTGCAATGCCGGCACAGCACCGGCACCAGGCGCTGGGCCACCACGCCACGCAGGGATACCGCCATTTCCTCGACGGAGGCGCCCATCTTCTTCAAGCGCAGGATGGCGCCGGCGGCGCTGTTGGTGTGCAGGGTGGTAAAGACCAGGTGGCCGGTCTGCGCGGCGGCCAGCACGGATCGGACGACTTCCAGGTCGTCCCGCATCTCGCCGTACAGGATTACGTCCGGCGCCTCGCGCAGCATCGCTTTCAAATAAATCCGGAACTGCTCGCCCTCGTCGTCCTGGCCCTTGGCGTGGATTTCATGCTGGATCCAGGCATGGTTGCGGTACTCGATCGGGTTCTCGACGGTGATGATCTGGCGGTCGATCGCGTCGATTTCCTTCAGGAGGGCATAGAGCGTGGTGGTTTTGCCCGAGCCGGTGGGGCCGGTGACCAGCACCAGGCCGGCGGGCGATTCGATCCAGCGGCGCAGGATGCGGGTGGTGTGTTCGTCGAAACCGATGGAAGCGAAGTCCGTCTCCTGCGCTTGCGCGTCCTGGACCCGGATTACGGCGAGCTTGCGCCCTTCGCGATCCTGCACCAGTTCCATGCGGAAGTTGTACCGGTTCAGCACATCGGCATATTTCTTGGCGACTTCCGGCGCCTTGATCTGCACGCTGGTGTCCACCGGGCCGGTGACCACCCGCTCGCCGATGCCTGCGTTGCTCACCAGCATCATCATCAGCCGGTCGAATACGTCCACGGTCAGGCTTCTGACCATCTCGCCCACGCCGTCGCGCTTGATCTTGAGCTTGCCGGCCAGACTGGAACGCCACAGGTAGATGTCGGAAGCCCCCTGGTAGCAGGCATGGCGCAGGATGCAGCACATCACTTCCTGGATCATGCCGGGGTTGTCGGCTTCCGCGCCCGTCTGCATCGCGCGGGCCAGCTCGGTGATGGCCAGGTCCAGCGCAGGCAGGGTCTTCGAGTAGTAGCGCCGATAGATCGCCTGGACGGTATTCTCCGAAGCGATCGCGACGCTGGGGGCATGCTCGTTGAAGTGGTTGCGCGCCTCGTTGGCCTCCTGCATGGAGGTCACCGCCAGCCGCACGCCGCCGCGATCATTGATTCCGATCGGCACGAAGCTTTTGAGATCGGCCATCAACCCGGAGAACCGCGCCAGTTCGCTGAAATCCAGAGATCCCGCCAATTCGGGCGGGAAATACTCCACGCCCGCTTCGATGGCCAGTGCACGGGCCACTGT
>CAIXFP010000084.1 GCA_903918705.1 uncultured Pseudomonadota bacterium | reverse complement strand
CGGGAGCCAAGCCTACAAGCTTGCGGATCTGGTCGATGACCTTCCGGATGCTGCCTGCCACCGATGCAGCTACTGGCACACTTGGGGCTCCGAACAGGTCGAGGGGGCTTTCCTGGTTTGCGAGCAGTTGCCCGATCCTGCACTCTTTTCAGCCTTCCTCAATGGGAATTGGCATGAACACGAGTTAGTGCCGATCATGCTGGGCTGATACAGAACTGTGCCCCGTGAATGCGCACATGCACATCCTCACGGTCGCCCCGGCAACACCATAAAGCCGCAAGATTCCTCCATCGATATCCCGATCACGGCAAAATCGAGGTTATCTGTAGCTACGTTCTTCTCCGCTGGCAACGCATATACCTGCCCATGGCGGAGAAACGCTGACGTGAGAACCCTATGACCAACGACAACGCCTTTTACCCAGCCTGTGCACTTAGCCATCCCGGCCTTGTACGCGACAACAATGAGGACTCTGTATACGTGGATGGCCGCATCGGCCTATCCATCCTCTGTGACGGCATGGGAGGCTATAACGCCGGGGACGTGGCTAGCCAACTAGCTATTGAGGTACTGAGACGGGAGATGCGGGCCAGCCTTGCCGACATTGGCCACTTGACCCCAGTACAGGCAGTGCAAGACGTGAGCAGTGACCTTTTGATCGCCATCGAGAACGCAAACACCCGTATACGACAGGAAGGAGTAGCCCGGCCGGAATTCCAGGGCATGGGAACCACCCTGGTCTGCCTAGTCATGTTGGAAGACCGTGCGGTGGTCGCGCATGTCGGTGACTCACGCCTTTACCGTTGGCGAAAGGGCCTCCTCACCCAGATCACCCAGGACCATTCCTGGCTAGAAGCGCAGATCCAAGCCGGCACCATGACCCTGGAACAGGCTCAGCATTCCCGGTATAAAAACCTGATCACCCGTGGACTAGGTATCGACGACAATATCGAACCGGAGATACAGCAAATCCTGTTGGAAGATAAAGACATCTACCTCAGTTGCTCGGACGGCTTGTCAGACATGATCGAAAACAGCGAGATCGTCAACATCCTGCGTATACATAGCAACAGTTTGGAACAGGCTGCCCAGGACCTTATAGATGCAGCCAACCACAATGGCGGACGTGACAACATTTCCGTTATTCTCATGGCCGCCACGCCCGGCAAGTCCAGTCGTGGCCTGTTCAAACGTCTGGTGGCGGGCCTACAGAATCGGTGAATTGCCACGGGCACCGAGGAGGCTCACCATCAAGGGCATAGGGCTCTGAATGCTGGTCGCATTCCCGCCATAGAATACTGAAACGAAAAAGGCCCGGTCATCCGTCTTTCCCGCGACATCTAGTGTACTGCTTCGTTATTCTTGGGTATGCCTCCGTCCCACCCATCTATGCTGATTCCCTGAGCCTGTTCAATCTGGTGCTTTCACAGGGAGGCACGAAGATGGCGCAGCGGCACGGGGTGGAATTCTGGCGGGGGCACATTGTGGCGTGGAGGCAAAGCGATCTGACCCAGGCAGCGTATTGCGCTCACCACGACTTGAGCACCAAATCGTTCTATCGCTGGCATCGCCAGGAGAAGGCAGCCATCGCGGCGGGGCAGGCCACGCTGACCCTGGTGCCGGTCAGCGTCGGCGCAACCGCATCGGGCAACGTCATCCGGCTGCACAGCCCGGGCGGCTGGCGGATCGAACTGCCGGCGGGGGAAGCGCCCTGGCTGGCCGACCTGCTGCGGCACCTGCCATGATGCCGGCGCCGAACCAGGTCTGGCTGGTGGTCGAGGCGATCGACATGCGCGTCGGCATCGACGGCCTGTCGCAGCGCATCCAGGCCACCCTGGGCCGCTCGCCCTGCGACGGCAGCGCCTACGCCTTTCGCACCCGGCGGCAGAACCGGCTGAAGCTCCTGATCTGGGATGGCACCGGCGTCTGGCTGTGCCAGCGGCGCCTGCATCGCGGCCACTTCACCTGGCCGCGCGCCGACACCCCGGTGTGCACCCTGACCGCGGCGCAATGGAACTGGCTCATCACCGGGGTGGATTGGCAGCGACTCGATGCGCCGGCGCCGGCCCACTGGCGCGTGTAACTCCCCTATCGGGTAGTCATGCCTACTTCCAAAGATACCGCGCGAACCCAGTGCCAGTGCGGGTTGCGGCCGGATTGGCCGGGTAAAATCCAGGCATGAATTCGAGCCCTGAACTG
>CAIXFP010000083.1 GCA_903918705.1 uncultured Pseudomonadota bacterium | reverse complement strand
CTAAGCGCATTGGTCACACACTTGGGAAGGGTGAGCTGGTTCTTGGCGGTCATCTTGGCGAGCATGATGCATCTCAATACATAAAGTAAGGATTCCTTACATTAGCGCCATTGCTTACAAAGCTCAAGATGCCGTTGGCAGAGGAGGCCCCATAAATTTGGACACCCGGCTAAGTGATAGCCTTGCTTCGACAACGGCCTGCGTAAGCAGGTCCAGACAGGAGCAAGAACATGGCAAGAAGGAAACGACGCAACCATTCGTCAGCATTCAAGGCGCAAGTTGCGCTGGCGGCCCTGAAGGGGGACAAGACGCTGGCGGAACTGGCCCAGCAGCACGACGTGCATCCCAACCAGATCACCGACTGGAAGTCGCAACTGCTGGAACGGGCCGCCCAGGTCTTCGACGGTGGCAAGCCTGCTGAGATACCGGACTTGAAGGTTCTGCACGCCAAGATCGGCGAACTGACGCTGGAGAACGATTTTTTAGAAAACGCGCTCACCAAAGCGGGCCTGTTGAGCGCAAGAAGATGATCGACCGCACCCACGAACTCCCCATCGTCCGGCAATGCCAAATCCTCGGACTGGCACGCTCAACGGTTTACTACACCGCGAAATCTGCCTCTCCTGAAGACCTGGCCTTGATGCGCCGCCTCGACGAACTGCACCTGCAACATCCTTTCGCCGGCGCTCGCATGCTGCGCGATCTGCTACGTCAGGAAGGCCAGCGCGTTGGACGCAAGCGCATCACCCGTCTCATGACGCAGATGGGCATCGAAGCCCTCTACCGCAAACCCAATGCCAGCCGGAAGAAGGCTGGCGATCAGATTTATCCCTACCTGCTGCGCGAGATGGCGATCGACCGGCCGAATCAGGTCTGGGCTACCGACATCACCTATATCCCCATGAAGAAGGGCTTCGTCTATCTGGTGGCAGTGGTGGACTGGTATTCCAGGAAGGTGCTGGCCTGGCGACTGTCCAATACCCTGACCACGGACTTTTGCCTGGACGCGGTGCGGGAGGCGATCTGGCGCCATGGTGTCCCGGATATCTTCAACACGGATCAAGGCAGCCAGTTCACCAGTGCCGAGTTCACCGGCCTGCTGAAAGCGCAGGGCATCCGTATCAGCATGGACGGCAAGGGCTGCTGGCGTGACAACGTGTTCGTCGAGCGACTCTGGCGAAGTGTGAAGTACGAAGAGGTGTATCTGAAGGCTTACGACAGCATGGCCGAGGCGAAAACCCAGTTGGGCGCCTATCTGGCTTTCTACAACACGCGCCGGCCGCACCGCGCGTTTGACGGTCAGACACCGGATGCGATCTACTTCGCAGGCTTGCCGACTGTGAAGGCGGCAGCGTGAGGCACCGGGTTACCCACCGCGCCGCGCGCTTTGTGCGTGGCATGCGCCACGCGCGCGGCACCGTGGATAACCCTGCCGCATCAGTCCTATTCAACCCGCAAGGTTCCACTTATCCGGGCAGGTTCGCTGTCCAACTGAACGGGGCCACCTCTGCCCACACCACGACGTAGCTGCCGTTCGCGTTGGCGGCTACGTCGGGTTGATCCTGGTAGCCGGAAGTGGTGGT
>CAIXFP010000082.1 GCA_903918705.1 uncultured Pseudomonadota bacterium | reverse complement strand
CTGGTAGATGACTCCGGGCATGTTGGCGGCGATCTTCTCCTGGCGCTGCGCCAGTTCCCGCGCCACCTCCTCCCGCTCCAGCACGCTCTGCATCATTCGGGAGGCGATGAGGGCGAAGATGACCGCATAGGAGGACAGGTTCCAGATGTTGCTGATCCACACCAGGGGGTGATGGGCATAGACCGGGTAGTCCAGATTGAACTCGATCCAATGGCGGCTGGCGGCCAAACCGACCAGCAACAGGCACAGAGTGTTGGCGGCGATCAGTCGCCAGGCGAAGCGCCGCTCCAGGAACAGGACGGCGATGAAGGCGAACAGGATTGCATACATACCACTGATGGCCGCCAGGCCGATCTGGATCAGCCCGGCATGGGTGACCAGCCAGGTAATGGCCAGCAAGGTCAGGACTCGCCCAAGATAAGGTATTCGGGCGCGGCCCAGCCACAAGGACCAGAGCCCGGCCAGAACCAGCAGATGCAGCAGCATCACCGGGCGCCAGCCGATGACCAGGATACGCGCCCAGGAGAGGGCGACACCCGGGACCGAGGCGATGGCTATCCACAGCAGCGCGTCATTCAACAGACGTTCCCGCATCCGGGCAAAGTCTTCGCGCGCGCCGGTATTCATGCCTCGTTCCCCGTTGCCGCGACCTTGTCGAGTACGTCCCGCACCAGCGCCACCAGTTCCGGCACCTCGAAGGGTTTGGTGAGGTAGGCCAGGAAGCCCGCGTCGAGGCCCTGTCGCACGTCGCCGGGCAATGCCGCCGCGCTCACCGCCACCACCGGGATGGCGGCCAGGGCGGGCTCGGACTTGATCACGCCCAGCGCCTCCAGCCCGCTCATGCCGGGCAGGTTGATGTCCATCAACACCAGATCAGGAGGGTCATCCCGGAGCAGGGCCAGACCGTCCTCGGCGTTCTCGGCCGTCATCAGCTGCACGTCCGGGAATTGCCGGAAGATCTGCTTCATGACGGCGAGGTTGGCCAGGTTGTCCTCCACGTAGAGCACCCGGCCGCGTGGCGCGTCTCCCGCGGGCGGCGGTGGCGCCGAGACGCTGGCGACGGCGATTTCGTGGCCGCCCGGAGTGGCCGGCAGGTCCACCCAGAAGCGGCTGCCCAGACCTTCGCCGCTCTCGAACCCGATTCGGCCCCGCATGGCCTCCACCAGTCGCTTGCACACCACCAGGCCGATGCCGGTCCCCTCGGTGGCGGTGAGTTCGGCGCCCAGCCGCTGGAACGGCTGGAAGATCTGCGCGCGCAGGGATTGGGCGATGCCCGGCCCGGTGTCGACGACACTGATGCGGACGGTGTCCCCCTTTTCGTGGCAGGACACCAGGACCATGCCGCCGTCGCGGTTGTACTTGACCGCGTTGGACAGCAGGTTGAGCAGGATCTGGCGCACCCGGGCGGCGTCGGCATGCACGGCCAGGGTGCCGGGGCAGGTGTGACGGAGGTCGATCTGGCGCTGGGCGGCGCTGGATCGGGTCAGGTCCAGAGCCTCCTGGATCACCGGGGCCAGCAGCACATCGGCCAGGACGAGGTCCAGCTTGCCGGCCTCGATGCGGGCCAGGTCCAGCACTTCGTTGATCAGGCGCAGCAGGTGCCGGCCGCTGCCGAGGATATGGCCCACCGCCTCCCGCTGCGACGGGTCCAGGGGAGCCGGCACGCCCATATCCAGCATCTGGGCGAAACCGATGATGGCGTTGAGGGGGGTCCGCAATTCGTGGCTCATCTGGGCCAGGAACACGGACTTGGCCCGATTGGCGTTTTCCGCGTCTTCCCGGGCCTGGTTCATGGCGCGTTCAGCCGCGAGCTGCTCGGTGATGTCGCGGGTGATCACCACCGCATGGGTCTTCTCTTCCTGGGCGTCGTGGTAGGGCAGGTAGCTGATTTCGCACTCGCGCGGGCCCAGGCGGGGCAACTGGATGGTAGCGCGCAGGGTGCTCGGCTGGTGGTCCTCGAAGCATTGCCTGAGCTTGGGGGCGATGTGGCGCTGGTACACCTCGTCGCCCCAGACCTCCGCCAGATGATGGCCGATGATCAGTTCACGCGGCCGCCGCAAGGCCTGGCACCAGGACTCGTTGACCACTTCGTAGCGGTGGTCGCGGCCCACCACGGTCATCATGTCCCGCACCGAGTTGACGATGAAGCGATAGCGGTTCAGCGCATCCTCGGCGCGCTTGCGGGCGCTGATGTCGAACAGCACGCAGTGCATGCGCATGAAGTTCCCGGCGCCGTCGCGCTGGATCCGGCCTTCCAGCAGGACCGTGGCGAGGGAGGCGTCGTGGCGCCGCAACTGGAGTTCGCCGCTGCTGGAAGATACCCCGAGGAGCCCTTCGAACACCGACGCGAAGCGCGCCGGGTCCAGCCAGAAATCGCCGAAGCCGCGGCCCAGCAGGCGTTCCCGGTCGTAGCCGAGAAACTCGCTGAAGAGGGGGTTGACGTCGAGGATGCGACCGTCGCCGTCGAGGGCCAGGTAGGCCACCGGCGCGTATTCGAACAGGGAGCGGAAGCGCGCCTCGCTCTCGACCAGGGCCGCCTCCACCTGCTTGCGCCGGGTGATGTCCACGTCCATGCAGACGAAGATCGGTCGGGTATCCCCGGAGATGGCAAAGATCGTCGAGGAGATGAGCCGTTCCGTGCCGTCGCGATGCCGGGCGGTCGATTCCGTCGGGCCGATCACCTGGTCGCCGTCGCCGATGAGTTCCAGGGTGGTGAGGAAGTGGCGCGCCGCCTCTTCCGAGTAGATCAGGCAGTCCAGGGTCTTGCCGACGGCCTCCGCGGCCGTCCAGCCGAAGATCAGTTCGGAGGCGTGGTTCCAGTACAGGATGCGTCCCTCCGGGTCGTACCATTGCACGGCCACATTGGGGGTGTTTTCCAGGGTGGAAAGGAGACGGGCCTTGTCCGACTCCGCCTGGTCCCGTGCCTCGGCGGTGCCGCGCATGGCCCGGCGCAGGAGCAGCAGGACCGCGCAGGCCAGCACGGCGGCGAGCAGGAAGGCCAGGCGCAAAGGCCGCGGGTTGGCCGCATGGGCCGGCCAGCCGCCGCGCGGCAATGCCGCCAGGCGCCAGGAACCGGTGGGCAGGGTGAGGTCCGCCAGCACCGGGTTCTCGGCGAAAACACCGGGACGGCCGAAGAACACCGCGCCTTGCGGGCCGCCGGAATCCGCGCCGCGCAGGGCGATTTCCAGCCCCGCGCCGGCATCCCTCAGGCCGCTGTCGCGGTACAGCCGTTCCGCGTCGATCACCACGGAAATCAGGCCCCAGTAGCGGTCCCCGCCCGCCGGAGCGGGCAGGAACACGGGAATCCGGCTGATGAAGCCGGTGCCCCCCTGCACCAGTCGCAGCGGCCCCGCCAGGACCAGGCGGCGGGTCGCGCGGGCGCGCTCCACCGCCGCGAACTGCTCCGGGTGGGCGCGGTAATCGAGGCCGATGGCCTCCTGGTTCCCGGCCACAGGAAACACCAGCCGGATCACGCTGCCGGGCGCCGCGCCGATATTGCGCAAGCGGGGATGGTCCTGGAGCAGCAGGCGGGCGGCGGCCGCGAACTCGCTCTGGCCCAGGTTCGGGTCGAGGACGATGACGCTGCGGAAGCCCTGGACCAGTTGCATGTCGCCGTCCAGGTTGGCGGCCAGCCGGTCGCGCACGCGCCCAAGCTCGGCCTGGGCGTCGGCGCGCTGCTGGGCGGCATGGGCGGCGTCGTTCAACCGCTCGGCCTGAACGGCGGCCAGGGCCAGGCCACCCAGGAACAGCAGCAGCGCCAGATGGATCGTGGGCGATTTTTTGCTCATGAGGCTTGTTCCCGCAGCCAGCCTGATAGCGACTCGACCGGCATCGCCTTGGCGACGAACCAGCCCTGCACCAGATCGCAGCCGAGGCCGCGCACCAGGTCGAGATCGGCCTGGGTTTCCACGCCCTCGGCCACCGTGGACAGCTTGAGTTTGCCGGCCATTTCCAGGGTCGCCGCCAGGATGGCCCGCGCCGCCGGCTTTTCCGCGGCGCCGCGGACGAAGCCGCGATCCAGCTTGAGTTCACCGAAGGGAAACCGCTGCAACTGTTCCAGGGAGGAGTAGCCCATGCCGAAGTCGTCGATGGACAGCTTGAAGCCCTTGAGCCGCAGACGGCTCATCACATCCAGGGCGGTGGTCATGTCGGCCATGAGGCCGGTCTCGGTGATTTCCAGGATCAGGTGCTCGGCGCGGAAGCCGGTGGCCTGGATGCTGGCCATGATGAACTCCGGCAGGCGCACGTCGGACAGCCAGTGGGCCGAGATATTGACCGAGAGCGCCAGGGAATGGCCCGCTTCCGCCAGCCGACAGCCCCCCAGCAGCGCCTTGGTGATGAGCACCTCGGAGAGTTGCCCGATCAGGCCGTGGCTCTCGGCGGTGGCGATGAAGAGGTCCGGCGGCACCGCCCTGCCGCCGCGTTGCCAGCGGGCCAGCGCTTCCACGCCCACGGGGCGCAGGGTGGCGGCATCCACCTTGGGCTGGAAGTGGATTTCGAATTCGTCGCGCCGGATGCCCTCCAGGATCTCGTCCGGCGACACCACATCGTCCATCTCAGTTTCGTGGGGCGCCGCTGACTGCGCGCTGGGGCGGCTCAGCAGAGCCAGGAGCGCGTCCCGCGTCACCGGCTTGTTCAGGGTGCCGCGCAGGTTCAGGCCCTTGGCCCGGGCGAATTCGGCCGCCGTCTGCAGCAGCCTGTCCTCGACCCCGCTGGCCAGTATCAGTTCGCCCCGGTAATCGCTCGCGGCCACGCGGCGGAGGAATTCGATGCCATCCATGCCGGGCATGTTGAGATCGCTGATCAGCAGATCGATGCCGTCCCGCCGCGCCAGTTCCGCGAGCGCGGCCGCGGCGTCGTCCAGGGCCAGGACTTCCCCTGCTCCGGCCCCGCCCAGCAGGATGCCCATCTGGCGCCGCGCCACCGGGTCATCGTCGACCATCAGCACCAGGCGCGGCGGCGGCCCGCGCCAGGCGGCGACGGCGACGGCCGGCGCCAGCGCCAGGCGGGCGACGGCCGCTTCCACGTCATCCAGGGCGTGGACCAGTTCCGCGTAGAGCGTGGTCGCCGTATCGAGCCGTTCGCTCCGGGCCGCGTTCTCGATGGCCTCGCTCAGACTGGCGAAACGCAGGGCGCCCACCATGCGCGCGGAGGACTTGAGCTTGTGCATGGCCAGCGCCAGGGCCTGTCCGTCGCGGCCATCCAGCGCCCGCCGGCAGGCGGGCAGGTCGCCGCGGGCCGTGGCGGTGAACAGGTCCACCAGCTCGCGGATCTGCTTCGCGTCGGCATTGCCGACTATGCGGGCCAAATGGCCCACATCCAGGGTCGCGCCCGCCGGCCGGGCCGCCATGGCGGCCTCCGCCCGGTCACGGGACGCCGGCATTTGCGCGACGGCCGGCGCCGCCTGGCCCAGCCAGTGTTCCAGCATGCGCCGCAGATCGTCCAGTTCGATCGGCTTGGGCAGGGCATCATCCATGCCGGCCTGGCGGCAAAGGGCCAGGTCTTCCGGATTCTGGACCGCGGTGATGGCGATGATGGGCACATGGCCGCCGCGGTCCTTCTCGTTGGCGCGTACCGCCCGCGCCAAAGCCAGTCCGTCCATGCCAGGCATGTTGCGGTCGGCCAGGATCAGGGCGTGGCCGCCGGCTTGCCAGCGGGCCATGGCAGCGGCGCCGTCGGCGGCAAGTTCGGCGGCAT
>CAIXFP010000081.1 GCA_903918705.1 uncultured Pseudomonadota bacterium | reverse complement strand
CACCGAGTCGAAGTAGACATCCTTCGATCCGGTGAAGGTGCCGTAGACGCTGGCGGCGAATGCCGCGCCCACTCCGAGTGCCACTGGTACGTCCATGCCAGCGCGCTTCAATTTGAGATCGCGCCAGGCGCCCTGGAAAAAGGGCCAGGCCGAGTAGAACACCACCGGCGTGGTCAAAATCATGCTGGCCACGCGCAGCAGAGCCTGGATGTCGGTGGCCATCACGTCGGCATGGGACAGGTAGAGCGGCACCGCATACATCATCACCTGCATCATCCCCAGGCCAGCGATGGCCAGACGCCGGATGGCGGTGTTGCGTTCCTTGCGGGACAGGTCTTCCTGGCGGCTGGTGTCGAAGGGATAGGCGAGATAGCCGATGTGCTGGATGCTCTCCAGGATGTCTGAGAGCCGAATGCGGGAGGCATCCCAGCGTACCCGAGCTCGCCGTGTGGAAAAGTTGATGTCGGCGGCAAGCACTCCAGGCAGGCTGTGCAGATGCCTTTCGTTGAGCCAGACGCAGGCGGCGCAAACGATGCCCTCGATGATCAGGTTGGCTTCACGCGCCTCCCCCTCGCATTTCACGAAACTCTGCTGCACCTCCGGCAGGTCGTATAGTTTGAGATTCTTGAGTGCTTCCAGCGCGGCTTCCGGGGTTTTCGGAAGATCGGTACGCAGCCGGTAATAATCAGCGTTGCCTGAGTCGATGATGGTCTGTGCCACGGCCTGGCAACCAAGACAGCACGCAGGTTCTGCGCGCTGTTGGTATCGAATGGTGAAATTGGAGCCGGTCGGTACCGGTTCGCCGCAATGAAAGCAGGCGGCGGAAGTCGGGGATTCAATCATGGAACGGCATTCTACCAGCCTACCCGAAGGGGTCGGACGACTGTGGCTGCCGTTTAGTCGCCAAGTATGGCCAGTATCTCGTCGAACATATCCCAAGCCAGTAGCGCATCAGTCTCGCTGACGGTTTCAATGGCATTGCCCAGGCTGACCTTGACGAAATCGCCGACCCGTGGCGGGTTGTCCTGGAGCAGGAAGAGTGACACTTCACGATAAGCCCCCCTCGCTTCGCAGCGAGCGATGAGGCCGTTCACGGCCTGTATCTGCATGGGGATGGCGAGGCACATGATGGTCAAGTGTATCGGTTCGTGTGAGAAACTACACGCCATTGGCCAGGATGTATCGGGGACACTCAGGCCACGGTCGTCGGGTGAGAAAAGAAACTATTGGATTCCTTTATCGGAAGACTTCATTTTCAGTGTGGTTTATCTGTAGAATGCGCCATTTGTTGGGTCGGCAAACTGTGAACATGATCTCGATATCCGAAATCGGACACGTGACCGGCGATAATTTCATCCTTCAGGCAGGACAGACGTTATGAGCGACAAGAGCGTTGACACCTCCAAGCGCCGCTTTCTGGTGACTATGGCTTCGGCAGCCGGCGGCGTGGCTACTCTGGGCGTTGCGGCGCCCTTCGTTATGAGCATGATGCCGAGCGCACGAGCAAAAGCCGCTGGTGCACCAGTAGAAGTGGATCTCAGCAAAATCGAGCCAGGCATGCTTCTGGCGGTGGAATGGCGTGGCAAGCCTGTGTGGGTGGTTAACCGCACTAAGGAAATGCTTGACATGCTGAGCCAGCATGATGCTGCACTGACCGACCCTGGATGCTTGGTTGAACAGCAACCTGCGTACTGCAAAAACGCAACGCGATCCATCAAGCCGGCCTATCTGGTGGTTGTGGGCATATGTACCCATTTGGGCTGCTCGCCCACGTTCCGCAAAGAGGTTGGTCCCGCCGATCTGGGCGCCGACTGGCCTGGTGGCTGGTTCTGCCCCTGCCACGGTTCTCGCTTCGACCTGGCTGCGCGCGTGTTCAAGGGTTCGCCCGCGCCGACCAACCTGGTCATCCCGCCGCACAAGTACCTGTCCGACACCAAGGTCATGATCGGTGTGGATCAGGGCGCGGCAGCCTGATTGCATAAAGGGGACTGAACAATGGAAAAACTTCTTAACTGGGTGGATGAGCGTTTTCCGCTCACTTCCAGCTACAAAGCGCATTTGTCCGAGTACTTCGCGCCGAAGAACTTCAATTTCTGGTATTTCTTTGGCTCCTTGGCGCTGCTTGTCCTGGTGGTGCAGATCCTGTCCGGGATCTTTCTTACCATGCACTACAAGCCAGATGCGGGCATGGCCTTCGCGTCCGTCGAGTACATCATGCGCGACGT
>CAIXFP010000080.1 GCA_903918705.1 uncultured Pseudomonadota bacterium | reverse complement strand
CGCAGCTTCAGGTCCAGGGCGCCCAGGGGCTCGTCCAGCAGGAGCAGGCGCGGCCGGTTGACCAGGCCGCGGGCCAGGGCCACCCGCTGCTTCTGGCCGCCGGAGATCTCATGGGGGTAGTGCTCGGCCAGTTCTTCCAGGTGCACCTGTTTCAGGGTTTCCGCCACCCGCCGGCGCCGTTCCGCGTCGTCGACTCCGGCCATGCGCAGGGGGAAGGCCACGTTCTGGCCTACGGTGAAGTGCGGGAACAGGGCATAGCTCTGGAACACGGTGTGGATGGGGCGCTGCTCCGCCGGGGTGGCGGCCAGGTCGCGGCCGTCCAGCAGGATCTGGCCTGCATCGGGCAGGTCGAAGCCGGCGATCATGCGCAGGATGCTGGTCTTGCCGCAGCCGGACGGCCCCAGCAGGGTGAAGAACTCGCCGCTGGCCACGGAGAAGCTGACGTCATTAACCGCCGTGAAATCGCCGTAGCGACGGGTGATGTTGCGGATTTCGAGCAGGGCCATGGCGGCAAACTATACCCGCTAGCCGGCCGATTCCGGCAGGCCCTCCGTAGCGCCGGCGCTACGCCGTGGCCACCGTGATGCCCGCGGCGCTGTTGTGCGGGTAGAGCCGCGCCAGCGTGACCTCGATGTGGATGCGGCAGCCCGGTTCGATGCCGGCCAGCAGGCTGCTACGGCGCGGGAACTGGGAGTAGATCACCGGGCCGTCGTCGATCACCGCCTCCACCTTGACCCGGTCGCCCAGGGTCATGGTGCGCACCACCCGGGCCAGCCCCTGGTCTTCCTTCCAGAATTTCAGATCGTAGAAACGCAGCACGGCCGCCACCGGGGTGCCGTCACCGATGCCGTCGGCGGGAATGCGCAATTTCCCGACCGGCACCACGCCGCCTTGCGCCACGCTCTCGTAGACGTTGGCGTCGCCGATGAAGCGGGCGACGAACTCGGTGGCCGGGTGGTCCAGGATGTCCGCCGGGGAGGCCGCCTGTTCGACGCGGCCGCGGTTGATGACGATGACCTTGTCGGCCACGGAAAACGCTTCCTCCTGGTCGTGGGTGACGAAGATGGAGGTGACGTGCACCTCGTCGTGCAGCCGGCGCAGCCAGTGGCGCAGTTCCTCGCGCACCCGGGCGTCCACCGCGCCGAATGGCTCGTCCAGCAGCAGCACCTGGGGTTCCGGCGCCAGGGCGCGGGCCAGCGCCACGCGCTGCCGCTGGCCGCCGGAAAGCTGGCCGGGATAGCGCTCGCCCAGGCCGGAGAGTCCCATCAGGTCGAGCAGTTCATGCACCCGCCGGGACTGTTCGGCTTTCGGTTTTCCTTGGACCGAGAGGCCGAAGGCGATGTTCTGCGCTACCGTCATGTGGCGGAACAGGGCGTAGTGCTGGAACACGAAGCCGACCCCGCGGGAGCGCGCATGCAGGTGGTCGGCGGCCTGGCCGGCGAAGTAGACGTTGCCGGAATCCGCCGTTTCCAGGCCGGCGATGATGCGCAGGATGGTGCTCTTGCCGCTGCCGGAGGGGCCCAGGAAGGCCACCAGTTCGCCGCTCTCGACTTCCAGGGAGACGTCGTCGACGGCGACGAAATCCCCGAAGCGCTTATTGAGATGTTCGACGCGGATGCTCATGTTCTTTGCTCCAGATGATCGGACGTAGGATGTGGTGAGGTACGAACCGCATCAAATGAACGACCGTGGTTGATGCGGTTCGCTGCGCTCACCACATCCTACGAT
>CAIXFP010000079.1 GCA_903918705.1 uncultured Pseudomonadota bacterium | reverse complement strand
CTGCGTGCGCGGTGGCGGGGTGTCCAACAGCGTGGTCGATGCGCTCCAGGCCAAGGGCCTAAAGGCGCGCTTCATCGAGGGCGGCTTCGATGGCTGGAAAGCGGCCGACGGCGAGGTGGTTGGCAAATGAAATGGGTAACGCGTGAGCGACCCAAGATCGACCGCATCGCCTGCCCCTGGCTGATTGCGCGCTTCATTGACCCGATGGCCGAGTTTCTCTACGTGCCGGCCGCAGATGTCCTGAAGGTTGCACAGGGGACCGGCGCCACACCCTACGACATCCCCAGCGTCGAGTATGGTCACCACGGCGGACATTGCAGCTTTGATGCCTTTATCGACAAGCATGCCCTGACCGATCCGGCCCTTCTCGACCTTGCCGTGATTGTGCGCGTCGCGGATACCGACAGCCCCGATCTCGCCCCGGAAGCGGCGAACCTGGTGGCTATTTCATGGGGGCTCAACCACAACTTCCTCGACGATCATGAACTGCTCGCCCGGGGCATGGTGATCTACGACGCCCTCTATGCCTGGTGCGCCCGCCCAACCAATTGACACCATCTTGAGAACGACGCGATGAACTTCAAGTATTTGACTGGCATAGCGGTAATGCTCCTCGCCGGAGCTTCGTCTGCGGAGACCATCGACTTTGACGAAATGCCTGGAGGCCAGTTACCGAAGGGCTGGTTGAGTGGTTCTACCGGTGGTGGCTCACCTCATTGGTCTGTGGAGGCGGACAAATCCGCTCCAAGCAAGCCCAACGTGTTCTAGCAATCCGGTGAAGGCACCTAGCGACCCACATTGGCCCCGAGCCGTGCGTATGTCTTCGCGAGGAGGCAGGCGAAGCGTCGGCAGGGAGTGTATAGGCCAGCCATCGAACCGCGAAAGTCCTCCCTTCCCGAATGACGACGCTGTACCTAAAGCGGAAGGCCAAGCTGCCATGCGCGTTATCGCCAGTGCGTGGCAGACCGGGCGTGGTCAAAGACCCTGGCATGTACAGACGCTCCTTGTGCGGGAACCGGGAAATCTCCGAACCGGCCTGGGCGGTAACGATGCCCAGGTCCGCGTCGGGAAGGCGAGGAGCCGAAGCCGATGATGTACGGATCCCTGTAGTCGGCCGGTGGTTGGGGCAAGTGGTGCGGGGCTATTTCCAGTATCACGCGGTGCCCACCAACAGCCCCTGACTGGCTGCCTTACGATTCTTCGTGGGGCGGTTGTGGTGGCGCACTTTCAGACGCCGTGGCCAACGCGATGGTTTCAGTGCAAACGACTCGCCCGACAGGTGAACGATGGGCTCCCCAAACCTCGCATCCTTCATCCCTGGCCGGAGGTGGCGGCTTTGCCGCCAACCATTCAAGGTAGGAGCCCGGTGCCGAATTGGGCACGCCGGTATCTGTGCGGGGGGTGCCCAGCAATGGGCATCCCTACCGCGATTGTTCGATGCCGGCGGCGCCACGGGGTTCCGGCAAGGCGGGGGAACGTGACCGCCCGCGTCGGCAATCCGGAGTCGGGCTGCCGGGCGTGTCCCCCGGCGGTCGTCCCCGGGGCGTTATACGAGCCGGAATTCGGCCATTGCTCAGCGCCTGCCAAATTCGCCGCGATGATCATTGGGCCCTTCCTGCTCCCGGTTGTTCTGGTCGAAGGTGATGTGTTTGTCGGCCTCCGCCACCCGTTGCTCCAGGTCCACCAGTTCGTTCGGCCCCAGGCGCCCGTCGGCCATGTAGCCGCGTTCCAGGTTGGCGATGGCCAGATGCTCGCGGAGCAGGCCGGCGGCTTCGCGGGATGTCAGCCTGCCGCTATCCATGCCCGCCAGGATGCGCTGCATCTGGGCGTCCTGGGCTTGATCCAGAAGGGCCTGGCGTTGCTTCATGGTGGCGTAGAGACGTGCCTGCTGCTGGTAGGCCGAATTGGCCAACCAGGGGTTGGCAACCGCAGCGGGGTTGACCCAGGGGGTGGGGGCCGCGTCGAAATAGCCGTAGCGGTTGTCGGCCTGGCTGTCGGCCGCGATCAGGGTCAAACTCGTCAGGCCGAACAGGGCCAGGGTTTTCAAAGTGTTCTTCACGGTGAGGCTCCTTTTTGAGTCCCGGTGGCGAAACATTCGCCGCCGGATGGGTGGGTACGATAAGGCGGAAATGTTCGAGGGGTGTTACGGATTCATATCGATATGCAAGCGGATGCAACAGATTCCAGCATCTCTCCGGGGTTGGCCTCCAGGATGGCCAGCTTGCCGCCGGGACGCTGAAAGCTAGCACTTTGCCAGGTTCTTATATTCCAGGCGGTGAGCTATCCCACAGCCTGGTTTCATGTCGGACTGGCCAGTCAGCGCCGCAGGATTTCTTGCAACGCAATTGTCAGCGCGGCGCATTGCCCCTCGTCGCCGATGCTGATGCGCAGGTATTGTTCGATGCGCGGCAGGCGGAAGTGGCGCACGATGATGCCCCTTGTACGCAGTGCGGCGGCCAGTCCTCCGGCGTCGTGACCGGGGTGGCGGGCGAAGATGAAGTTGGCGGCGGAGGGCAGGACGGCGAAGCCGAGTGCCGTCATGTCGACGACCAGTTGTTCACGGCTGCGGATGACCGCATCGCGGGTGGCTTCGAAATGCGCCGTGTCCTCAATGGCGGCCGTGGCGCCGGCGATGGCCAGGCGGTCCAGCGGG
>CAIXFP010000078.1 GCA_903918705.1 uncultured Pseudomonadota bacterium | reverse complement strand
CGCTCATCGACTGGCATGTCGAGCAGGGCACAAATGGGCTGGTCATCGTCGGCACCACGGGCGAATCGCCCACGGTGGATGCCGAGGAGCATTGCCTGCTGATCCGCACCGCGGTGGAGCAGGCTGCCGGCCGAGTTTCGGTGATCGCCGGCACCGGCGCCAACTCGACCCGCGAAGCCATCGAACTGACCCGTTGTGCACGGGAAGCGGGGGCCGCCGCCGGCCTGTCGGTGGCGCCTTATTACAACAAGCCGACCCAGGAAGGCCTGTATCGCCATTTCAAGGCCATCGCCGAAGCGAGCGATCTGCCGCTGATCCTGTACAACGTGCCGGGCCGCACCGTCGCGGACATCGGCAATGACACCGCCCTGCGCCTGGCCGCCCTGCCCGGCGTCATCGGCATCAAGGACGCCACTGGCAACATCGAGCGCGGATCCGAGCTGATCAAGCGGGCGCCGGCCTCGTTCTCGGTCTACAGCGGCGACGATGCCAGCGGCATGGTGCTGATGCTGCTGGGCGGCAAGGGGGTCATCTCGGTGACCGCCAACGTGGCGCCGCGCCTCATGAGCGAGATGTGCACGGCGGCCCTGGCTGGTGATCTCGCGCGGGCGCGGGAAATCAATTTCCGCCTGCTCGGGCTGCACCAGAAGCTGTTCGTCGAAGCCAACCCCATCCCCGTGAAGTGGGCCCTGGCTGAGATGGGGCGGATCGAATACGGAATTCGCCTGCCCCTCGTCCCCCTGTCCGCGCCGTACCACGACACGTTGCGCGGCGTCCTGAAGGAAGCCGGTTCCCTGTGAGGTTCACCGCTATGCGCACTACCGCCGTTCTCGTTGCCCTGGCCCTGGCTGCCGGTGGCTGTTCCATGTTCGAGAGCAAGAAGATCGACTACAAGTCGTCCGGCAGCCTGCCGCCCCTGGAGGCGCCACCGGATCTGGTCATGCCCGCCGGAGACAACCGCTACGCCGTGCCGGACGTGAATCCGACCGGTGCCGCCACGTTCTCCGCGTATGACAAGGAACGCGCCGGCAAGCCCAAGACCGCCGAACAGGAAGCCTTGTTGCCCAGCGTGGACAAGGCCAGCATCGAGCGCGCCGGCACCCAGCGCTGGCTGGTGGTGAAGGCACCGGCCGCCGAGGTGTGGGCGGTGGTGAAGGATTTCTGGCAGGAGATGGGCTTCATCATCACCCTGGAGCAACCGGAAACGGGCGTAATGGAAACCGATTGGGCGGAGAACCGCGCCAAAATCCCGATGGACGGCATCCGCAAGTGGGTCGGCAAGGCGCTCGACAGTTTGTATTCCACGTCCGAACGCGACAAATTCCGCACGCGCCTGGAGCCGGGTAGCGACGCCAAATCCACCGAGGTGTACATCAGCCACCGCGGCATGGTCGAGGTCTACGAAGGCACCCAGGGCGGTGGCGAACAGGGCCAGGGCCGCACCATGTGGCAACCGCGCCCCCCGGATCCGGAACTGGAAGCGGAAATGCTCCGCCGTCTGATGGTGCGTTTCGGCGTCGAGGAATCACGCGCTCAGGCCATGGTGGCGGAGAAGGCAGGACCGCCCCACGCCAACCTGGCCAAGACCGCCGACGGCGAGGCCACCCTGACCCTGCCGGAAGCCTTCGACCGGGCCTGGCGCCGAGTGGGGCTGGCGCTGGATCGCATCGGCTTCGCGGTGGAAGATCGCGACCGCGCCGCCGGTGTCTACTACGTGCGCTATGCCGACCCGGAAGCCAATACCAAGAAGGA
Organism: uncultured Pseudomonadota bacterium; assembly: GCA_903918705.1. Lineage (GTDB taxonomy): Bacteria > Pseudomonadota > Gammaproteobacteria > Burkholderiales > Thiobacillaceae > PFJX01. Next base: position 5,867 of record CAIXFP010000078.1, on the reverse strand, counting down.
CCAGGGCATCCTGTCGAAACTGGCGTTCTGGCACGGTGACGACAGCAAGGCCAAGGCCTTGAAATATCAGGTGCGGCTCACGGGCAGGGGCGAGAACACGGGCATCAGCGTGTATATGGAAGATGGCAAGCCGGCCAACAACGAAACCGGCACCCGCATCGTCAGCCTGTTGTTCGAGCAGCTCAAATAGTGGCTGGTTTACGCTTCGCCAGCCTGGGCAGTGGCAGCAAGGGCAATGCCTGGGTGGTGCGAGCCGGTCGAACCACGGTCATGGTGGATTGTGGTTTCGGCCCGAGTGCAGCGGTGCGCCGCCTGGAGCGACTGGGCCTGGCGGCGGGTGACCTGGACGCCATCCTGGTGACCCACGAGCACAGCGATCACGGCCGCGGGGTGGCGAAACTGGCGGAACGGGCGCGTTGCCAGGTGTGGTTGAGCCACGGCTGCCATGCCATGCTGGAGGCTCAGGATGCGGCACCGGTTGCGGTGCGCATCCTCTCCGACCATGCGGTATTCGCCGTCGGCGACTTGCAGGTGACGCCGTACCCGGTACCCCACGACGCCCGCGAACCGGTGCAATACACCTTCTCCGACGGCGCCCGCCGCTTCGGCCTGCTGACCGACAGCGGCCATGTGACGCCGCACATCGAAGCAGTGCTGGCCGGTTGCGACGCCCTGGCGCTGGAGTGCAACCACGACCTGGACCTGCTCCGGACGGGACATTATCCGGCGGCATTGAAGCGGCGCATCCTCGGGCCTTATGGGCATCTCGACAATGCGGCGGCGGCGGCCCTGCTGGCGCGCGTCGCGGGACCGGGACTGCGCCATGTGGTTGCCGCGCACCTTTCGGAACACAACAACGCTCCGGAATTGGCCCGTGCCGCCCTGGCGGGCGCCTTGGGCTGCGAAGATGCCTGGGTCGGCGTGGCCGACCAGGAAACCGGACTGGACTGGCGGGAGATCTGATGGAAGTAGGCGACAACACGGCAGCGGCACTGGAAGTGGCCACCACCTTCGCGGAACTGGGACTGGATGCTCAGATCCTGCGCGCCCTTGACGATATGGGTTACAGCATTCCCACGCCAGTGCAGAAACAGGCGATCCCCCTGGTGCTGGCCGGGCGCGATCTCATGGGCCAGGCCCAGACTGGTACCGGCAAGACCGCGGCATTCGCCCTGCCGCTGTTGCAGAAGATGGTCGCCCATGCCAACACCAGCGCTTCCCCCGCGCGCCATCCGGTGCGCGCGCTGGTGCTGACGCCGACCCGTGAATTGGCGATCCAGGTCCACGATAGCGTGGTGGATTACAAGAAATACCTGCCCCTGCGCAGCACCGTGGTGTTTGGCGGCGTCGACATGAAGGCCCAGGAAGCCGATCTGCGTCGCGGTGTGGAAGTGCTGGTGGCCACCCCCGGCCGCCTGCTCGACCACGCCGGGAACAAGCTGGTGCAACTCAATCACGTGCAGTTCCTGGTGCTGGACGAGGCCGACCGCATGCTGGACATGGGCTTCCTGCCGGACCTGAAACGCATCCTCAACCTGCTCCCGGCCAGCCGGCAAACCCTGCTGTTCTCCGCCACCTTCGATGACAGCATCGTCGGCCTGGCGAGAAGTTTCCTGCAGAACCCCATCAAGGTCGAAGTCGCCCGGCGCAATTCCGCCACGGAACTGGTGGAGCAGGTGGTGCATCGGGTGGAGGAAGAGGCGAAGATGGATGCGCTCCTGCGCGTGCTCAAGGCGCGCGAGATCAGCCAGGCCCTGGTGTTCACCCGCACCAAGATCGCCGCCGACAAACTCGGTCGCCGCCTGCAGAAGCGCGGTGTGCCCACCGGCATCATCCATGGCGACAAGGCGCAACTGGAGCGACTGGCGGCCCTGGACGGCTTCAAGCAAGGCAAGGTGCAACTACTGGTGGCCACCGACATCGCAGCCCGCGGCATCGACATCGTCGAACTGCCCTGCGTGTTCAACTTCGAGTTGCCCTATGCGGCGGAAGACTACGTCCACCGCATCGGCCGCACCGGTCGCGCCGGCAGCAGCGGCCTGGCCATCTCCCTGGTGTCCCACGAGGAAGAACGACTGCTCACGGCCATCCGCAAGTTCATCAACCGCGATCTGGTGGAAGCGCCGCTGCCGGAAATCGCGCCGCCGCGCCCGGTCGCCGTGGCGCGGCACGAGGCCGTGTACGAGCAACCGGATGAGCAACCGGATACATCGCTACCACGCCAGGGCCGGACGCGCCGCGAACCGGTTTGTGCGCTATGCCTGCCGCCGGTCAAGTCCCCGGCGATCCAGGCCAACCCGACCGCATGAGTCCGGAAGGACTGCTACTGCTCGGGCTGGCCGGGCTGGCCTGGTTCTGGTGGGACGGCCTGCAGAAACGTGAGATCGCCCTGGCCGCCGCACGTCTGGCTTGTGACAAAGCGGGATTGCAATTTCTCGATGCCAGCGTGGCCTTGCGCAAGCTCAGGCTGCGCCGCGACGAGATGCAGCGCGCCCGTTTCTATCGCGAATATGCGTTCGAGTTTTCCACCCAGGGCGACGACCGGCAGCCCGGCCGGGTCTGGCTGCTGGGGCCGCGCGTCACCAGTGTCACGTTGCTGGAACAGGGTAACGTGTTGCCCATTCGTTCCTGAGCCCGGCGCGGTCACACACGCCCAGCGCCCGCCGCTCCAGGCTGGCCCCGCGCCGAAGCGAGCGGAGGAGTTTTTTGCAGTACCGGAAAATTGTGCGGTTGCAGCATTCGCGGTACGCTTGCGGGCATCACAGGGCAAGTGCCCGACGGCCTTTTCCACCCAACCATTCCACGGGATTCATCATGAGCGATATCGAATTCGAGCAAGGCGTCGACGCAACCACCGAAGCGGTCGTCCAGGCGTCCACCCGCATTACCCCCGAGAGCAGCGTTGAAGTGCGTCAGATCGTGCTGCGCATCGACGAACCGGCGTTCTATTTCCTGGAAGGCCAGACCATCGGCGTTTTGGTGCCAGGTCCTCATCCCTTCGGCAACAAAAGCCATCACCGCTACTACACCGTTGCCAATGCCAAAGGCGACGAAAGCGGCGTCGAGCTGGAACTCCTGGTCCGGCGCTGCTCCTACATCGACGATGTTTCCGGTGAAGAGTATCCGGGCATCGCCTCCCACTACCTGTGTAATGCCCAGGTCGGCGCCAGAATCACTCTGACCGGTCCTTACCGCAGCCCATTCCGCATCCCCACCGACAAGTCCAGCAACCTGCTGATGCTGGGTACCGGCACCGGCATCGCCCCGTTCCGCGCTTTCCTACGCCGCATCTACGAGGAACAGAAGGGCTGGGACGGCAAGGTCCGCCTGTATTTCGGCGCCCGCAACGGCACTGAAATGCTGTACATGAACGACCTCAATGCCGACCTCACGAACTACTACGACCAGGCCACCTTCAAGGCCATCCAGGGTTTGCGCGGCGGCGTACTGAGCGATGACGCGGATGCCGTGAGCGCCAGCGTGGAACAGCACGCCGCCGAAGTGTGGGATCTGGTCTGTTCCCCCACGACCCACGTCTACCTGGCCGGCATGAAAAAGGTTGCCGACAATTTCGACGCCAGCATGGAAAAACTGGCGGGCTCCGCGGAACAGTGGCAGACCATCAAGCAGGGCCTGATCGAAGACCGCCGCTGGTCGGAATTAACCTACATCTGAGCATGAATCTGCCGCCGCTCTCCGCCAGTGAAGCCCGCGTCCTCGGGGTATTGATCGAGAAGGCCAAGGTCACCCCGGACGCTTATCCGCTCACGGTTAACAGCCTCACCGCCGGGTGCAACCAGAAGACCGTGCGCGACCCGGTGATGAGCCTCAGCGAAGCCGAGGTGCAGGCGACGCTGGAGGAACTGCGCGGGCGCACCCTGATCATGGAAAGCTACGGCGCTTCCGGCCGGGTGCTGCGCTATGCGCACAACTTCGCCAAGGTCTACGGCCTGCCCGGCGCTGCGGTCGATCTGCTCGCCGTGCTGATGCTGCGTGGTCCCCAGACCGCCAGCGAATTGCGCGCCAACTGCGAGCGCCTGCACCACTTTGCCGACGCTTCCGCGGTGGAAGGCTACCTGGAGGAACTGGCGAGCCGGGAAGCCGGCGCCCTGGCACTCAAGCTGCCGCGCCAACCCGGGTCGCGGGAGCAGCGCTGGGTACATCTGCTGTGCGGCGAGCCAGCCAGCGAAACCTATGCCGCCACAGCGCCTTCCAACCGCTCCGATCTGGAACTGCGCGTTGCCCAACTGGAGCGGGACGTGGCGGAACTGCGAGCGTTGCTGGAGTCGTTGACTTCTTAGGTGCCATGCAGCGGCTCCGCCCAATGCATGGCGGCTCGCTCTACTCCCCGGCCGTGAATGCCAATGACAGCGAATTCAGGCAGTAACGCAGGCCGGTCGGCGCTGGACCATCCTCGAACACGTGGCCCAGATGTCCGTCGCAGCGGGCGCAGCGAATTTCGGTGCGGATCATGCCGTGGCTCAAGTCACGAATTTCCCGGATGTGGGCCGGGTCGCAGGGCTCAAAGAAGCTGGGCCAGCCGCTGCCGGATTCGAACTTGGCCTGCGCCCGGAACAGGGGCAGGCCGCACAGACGGCAGTGGTAGGTGCCGATTTCCTTGTTCTTCAGCAAACCGCCGCAGAAGGGAGGCTCGGTACCCTGGTACAGGATGACCCGGCGCTCTTCTTCGCTCAAATCAGCGGCAAGCCTGGTTTTTTCCGCCGGGCTGAGCGGGGTGAGGTCGTGGCCGGAGGCGGACCGGCAGGTTGCATTGCTCATGGATGTCTCCATAGGATGGGGCCGGAATCACGATGGCCGTCATTCCGCGCAAGCGGAAATCCGGTTGCTTCATCTGATAGCCGTCAAAACACTCGGAGTGACGATCTGGATTCCCGCCTTCGCGGGAATGACGGCTTCGGCAGGCTCAGGGCTTGCGCGCCACCATCAGAAACACCGGAAAGGCGCGAGTTCCCGCCGCTGTTTCCTTGGCGATCTCGAATACCGTAGTAAAGCGCACGTCGGCATGGCCGGCCGCCTCGGCCAGGCTTTGCAGCGTCTCTCGCGCAAAGCCGTGGTGCACATCCACCTCGACACCGTGGAAAGAACCATCTTCCTGGTCCAGGTCCGCCACACACAGCCAGCCTCCGGGGTTGAGCAGGTGGTTGAAAGTGGCCAGGATGGCAGCGGTGTCCGGGATGTGGTGCAGCACCATGGAGGTGTAGATCAGGTCGAACCGTTCCCCCTGGGGGGAGGGGCCGGGGGACAAGGAAACACCTTCGCTGGCCAGATCGGCCTGCACCACCGTCATGTTGCCCACACACTGGGCGGCGATCTTCTCGCGCAACACCTCCAACATGCCGGCGGAGTTGTCCTTGAGGGTGATGTGGCCCAACTTGTCCCGCAGGGGAAAGCTCAGCAGGCCGGTGCCGCAGCCGTAGTCCAGCGCGTGCATGTGGGGGCTCAGGGGAATTGCCGCCTGGATCGCGGCGGCGATGGCGTCGGCGCGCTGGTGGAAAACCGGATTGCTGTCCCAGGCGCGGGCCTGGCTGTCAAAATCGATCATGGCGGGTGCTGGTGTGATTCGGGACGGCGATTATCGGCCCACTGTCCGCTCCCCGATACCCAGCCGATCCAGACGAAGGCGGGGCGGTTAGTGCACCGGCACAAACCGCCCCGCGGTTCCGACTTGGGCGTGTCAGGTTAACGCGCGTGACGCGATCTGGTGGAGATCCAACGCAGAATTGGCATGCCCAGGAGGAGCAGCCAGAAGGTTCCGGGTTCGGGAATGGTTTGTTTCTCGATGTCGAAGTTGAGGGTCTGGCCGATGCCCAACGTGCCGGCGTCATAGGCCAGAAGGCCGGCCACAT
>CAIXFP010000077.1 GCA_903918705.1 uncultured Pseudomonadota bacterium | reverse complement strand
GCCTGGGCCGCAGCCCCTTCCTCGCCCGGCGCGAAGCCCAGCACCTCGTCGCAGGCCGGCGTCATGGCGCCGCAGATCAAGCTGTCATAGGGCACGCCGGCCAGCTTGGCGGAAAGGGGACCGGTGAAACGGAATACCCCCAGCACCGCATCCGGACGCAAGCGCCGCAGCAAATCCACCTCGGCGCGCACGCAGGTTGCGACCCGCTCCGGACGGAACCAGGAAAACGCCGGCGCCGGCCCGCCGTCGGCTTCCTGGATGTCCGGCAGCAGGATGTAAGCACCCTGGCCGATGCGGTCGAGAAACGCCGCCCGCGCCGGCGTGACCGCCAGGAACACCTCGTGCCCCCGCGCTTCCAGTGCTTCGCGCAGGGCCAGGCATTTGGCAATGTGGGACAGGGTGTTGTTGCAGGGTTCCAGGAGGAAGCGGCTCATGCACGCGGTCTCCCGCCTGCCAGAACCAGGACCGCCGGCGCCAGCAGCACCGCGATGGCGATGCCCAGGGCCAGGGTGATGCCGAAACCGGACAGGGCCGGCATGGAAGACAGTCCCAGCAGCCCGAAGGAGAGCAGGGTGGTGGCCGCCGAGAGGGCCACTCCGACCAGAATGGCGGCTTCCCGTGGCGAGGTGGCCGCGCCGTCACCGCCGCGCGCGCCCTCGTGCAGGAAGATGGCGTAATTGATCCCCACCCCCAGCACCAGCAGCAGGGCCAGCAGATTGAACAGATTCATCGCCACCCCGGCGTAGCCCAGCACGCCCAGTGCCAGGGCCTGGGCCAGCAGCACCGGCGCCAGCACCGCGGCGGCACCGCGCGCGCCATAGCGCCAGGCCAGCAGCGCCAGGATCAGCAGGGTGGCGGCGGCCAGCACAAAGACGCCGAGGCGGCGGTATTGCGCGAACAGGCGCGACACGGCGCCGGGCTTGTCCACCAGCGTCACCCCGGCGATACCGTGGCCGGCCGCGGCCAGAACGGCCACGTCGCGGTAACCGAAAGGCAGAGCCAGACTGGCCTGGCCGTGAGCGGTCCGACCCAGCCAGAGGTGGCGGAACGGCGTGGACAGGGAAGAATCCAGCCAGGCCTGGGGGGACAGGCAGGCGTCCGGGCGTTCCACCAGGCTGGACCACTGCGCGACCGCTTCCGCGCGAAACCCGCTTTCCGCCAGCACTCTGCGTGCGGCGGGCAGGGCCGCGCGCAGAGTCCGCCGGGCCAAATCCTGCTGCCGGCAGGACGGCACGAAACGGGAAATCCCCTGCATATTCACATCCTGTTTCGCCAGCGCGTCCGCCAGGGCTTCCTCGCGTTGCAGCACTTGTTGCGGGTCGGCTCCCTCGATCAGGAAAAACTGGCTACCCGCCTCCATGCCGCTGAGGGCGCGCAGTTCTCGTTCCTGGGCGGCCAGGCCGGGGGGCGACTGGATCAGTTGCCGCACGTCGTCGTCAGCGCCCAGGCGCAGCCAGCCGGGAATGGCCAGCAGCAGGGCGAAGGCGGCGAACCCCAGGAACCGGCGCGGCGTGACCCGCGCCCGCCAGAGCGCCAGCCAGCGCCCGGGCAGAGCCAGGAGCCGGCCCGGCGCCCAGGATTGTGGTCGCGCCAGCCACCAGGGCAACAGCAACACCACGGTGAGCCAGGCCGCCGCCAGGCCGCTGATGGCGAATACCGCGATCTGGCGCATGGCGGGGAAAGGCGTGAAGGCCAGGGCGGCGTAGCCCACCACGCTGGTGGCCAGCGCCACGGCCAGGGCCGGCAACACCGTGGCCAGCCCGCGCCGGGGATCCCAGTCGGGGCCGGCACCCATGCGGGCGGCAAAATACTGGATGGCGTAATCCACCGCCTCGCCGATCAGACTGGCGCCGAACACCAGGGTCATCAGATGCAGGCGGCCGAACACCGCGATCGTGCTCAGCACCGCCGCGCAGAGGCCCACGCCTACCGATAGCAGCCCCAGTGCCAGTGGTCCCGGCGAGCGGTAGACCAGCAACAGCAGCAGGACGATGCCGGCGAGGGAACCCAGGCCGATCACGTGCATCTCCCGCTCCGCGCTCTCCCGCGCCGCCGCGGCATGGAACACCGCGCCGGCGCGCAACAGGCGCACGCCGGGCCAGCGTTGCTGTATTTCTGCTTCCGCCGCCGGCAGCCTGGCCCGCAAGGCCTTCTGGATGGTCGGGTCGAACGCCGAACCGGCCAGTTCACCGCTGACCAGTACCCAGGTGGCATGGCCGCTATGCAAGGTCAGCCAGCCGTCTTCCGACATCAGGCGGAACTGCTGGTAGGGCAGGGCCTGCAACCAGGCGTCGAACAGGCCGAAGGGGTCGGCGGCCAGAGGCAGGGCGCCACCGCCGAAGGGATTTGCCAGACGTGCGTCCAGGCGCGCGGCCAGGACCTCCGCCGTCCATGCCGCCCCCCGCGGCACCGCCGGCAGCAGCCCCGCGCGGTAAGGGCTGTAGAGGTCCAGCAGGGCGGCCGGGTCGGGGGTGGGAATGCGGGTGAGGAGCTTCTTGAAGGCGGGAGAAGCGAGTCGCTCTGCCAGGAAGGTGGCGGCGGCACGGGCTATGGCCGGGTCACCGCCGCCGACCAAAAACACCGCTCGTTCCCCGGTCAACCGTCCCAGGCGACCGGTTGCCTGTTCCGCCAGGGGGTTGCGCTCGGTGGGCGGCAACAAGGCCAGGAGATCGGTCTCCAGCGGTGGTTCCGGGAACATGCGCCATCCCGTCGCCAACAACAACAGCGCGGCCACGGCCAGCCAGAGATAAGCGCGCTGACGCATCAAGTTTCCAGGTTACGGCCAGTCACGAACCGGGTTTTGTTCATCAATGCCTCAGCAACCCGGCTTCGGCATCCGTCAACGGCGCATCCAGGCGGGAATTGCGGAACTCGATGCGGGTGCGATCACCCTGAGCCTCATCCACCTCGATCAGATCGAGGAAGTGGCCGCCGTGGGCGACGATGCTTTTCAGGAACCGCGCCAGTTCCGGCTTCGGCGCCAGGTTCACGCGCCAGTGCCCGGTATCGCCGCTCACCGTCACCGTGAAGTGCTCCGCCAGATCCTGGGTATCGCCCTGGAAAATGGCCTGGAATACCCGCCCCACCTGGGCCAGCGCGGGGACATCCCGCGCCGCCCGCACCCGGCGAGCGCCATCCGGGCCGATCTCGGTGACGCTGTCCGCGCTCAGGGCATAGCTGGCCTGATAGGGTTTTTCGATCCGCCACAACACCCCCTGGCCGCGGGCGAATACCAGCTGGCCCGAGGTGCGCAGCGGCCGTTTCAGGGCTTGCAGGGTCTTGGTCTGGACGAAGTCGGCGTGGATCACTCCGGCCTGGTCGAGGCGGGCGGTGAGTTGGACGAGGGCGGGAGCGGCGTGGGCGGGCATGGGGACGGCCAGGGCGAGCAGAAGGGCCAGGCCGAGACCCCGACGTCTCGCGCTTGAAGGCGCGGTCGGCGTGTTGCTTGCCAGGATGTCCCTCACTTGCGGAACTCGGGTGCCGAGATCAACTGGCCTTGAAGCTGAAGCAATGCTTTCCCGGCGGCCGATTTTCCGGCCTGTCCGAAGTCCTTGAGGAGATCCTTTACGGCGACAACGTCGTTGTCCGCCTTGACGGAGGTTTTCCAAACCTCCTTTTGTGTGGAGTCGGTCGCCACGCAGTCGATCGTCACCGAGAAGTCGGTCGGCGGCCAGAAGAAGTTGTTGCGGGACGAAGAGGTGGTGGTGATGGTCGGCGTGAACACCCAGGTGATGTTTTTGCTTTGCATGAAGGCCAGATCCTTGACGTCCTTGATGGCATACGCGGAGTTGAATGAATTGGAAAGCACCCGATAGAGGCCTGATTCCAGGTCGGCGTAAGGCGTGTATTTGGCGGAGTCGCCGCCGCCTCCCGGTGTGGTGACTTCGAGCGCCTTGTTCTGATCCGAAATGAAATACCCGACCGCTTTCTCTATTTTGGGCTGGGTCGCTTCGGGAGCGATTTTGGCAAGGTCGGGAGAAATCGTGATGGGATGGGCGCAGCCTCCACATACCATGGCGACGCCGATGGTCAGCAAACCGCTTTGCAGTGATTTCATGGTGTTCTCCTGTCCGGTTACTTCGTTGCGTTGATGAAATCGGGATCCTGGCTCAGGGCACGGACAAATTCGCGAACCAGTTTCGGATATTCGGTCACCGCCTTGGGTATGGCGGTCATGGCGGCAAACGATGAGGGCCACGTGGTTTTCGCGCTCAACTGTTTGTCGAAGGTCTTTACGCCGTCACGCTGCACTGTGATGCGCGCGGCCAGTTCACCGTCACCTTGCGAAATACCGTTGGCATTGAACAGGTTTTTTTCCAGGATGCCGCCGATTTCAGTATTGGCGTCGGCTGAATAGCGCCCGGCTTCAGTGAACTCCTGCAGGATCGCTTCCCGCAGATAGGCGGAGTAGGAGCCATAAGGGGAATTGAGATGGCTGCCGCGCATCCCGATGTCAGCGGATTCGGTTTCCGGCGTGGCAGCCCGGAACTCGCCGAGGCGGACTTTACCGGTGCCGCCATCCTTGAGGGCCTGAACGTTTTCCGGCGAGAAACTGTATTTGGGCGCGATGAGACTGGAACATCCGGACAAGGCCATCGACCCGCACATCAGCAGCAGAATAAATAGTCTTTTCATCTCAATCTCCTAAAAAAAACCGGCATGTTCATGCCTGGTCGGTTTGGGAACTTGGGAATCCCTCCGCAACCCGCTCCAGCAACGCCTCCGGCGACACGAATTGCAGTTCCTCGTTCACCGCATCCACCGCCACCTGGACAGTGTGGCCGCGGGTGAGACGCAGGCCGCTGGCGACGTCGAAGACTTCGTAGGCGATCTTGAGGCGGTTTTCGTATTCCACCAGGCGGGCGCTGACCCGCAGGGCCTGGCCGTAGCGGGCCGGGCGCACGTATTTCAACTGGCATTCCACCACCGGCCAGAGGTAGCCGGAGTCGCGCATCTGCGGGTAGTCGTAGTCCAGGGCGCGCAGCAGGGCGCCGCGGGCAGCCTCGAAGTACTTCACGTAGTGGCCATGCCAGGCCACGCCCATGATGTCGACATCATGGAACGGCACTTCCAGCAGAATTTCCGCTTTCCACTCGCGCATCAGTCCGCCTCCCAGCGCAGTTCCCATTCCCGCGCGCGGATGCGCGCCAGCGCGGCACGCAGGTCCGCTTCCAGGGGGCGGTCTTCTGCCAGAAAAGGAAATTCACGGCTGACCTGATCGCGAAAATAGCGTATTCCCGCGGTCAGTCGCTCGTCCGGCAGGTCGCCCTGGCGCGCGCGCAGGATGACGCCCTGGGTGACGGCCAGGACCAGGGCGGCAGCCACCTGTTCCGCCAGTTCGAGGACGCGCAGGCAGTCGCGGGCGGCGATGGTGCCCATGCTGACCTTGTCCTGGTTGTGGCACTCGGTGGAGCGGGAGAAGCTGGTGGCAGGCATGGTCAGCTTGAGGGCTTCGGCGGTCCAGGCGGAAGCACCGATCTGCACTGCCTTGAAGCCGTGGTTGATGGCCGCGCGCGCATCTTCCGCCCCGGACAGGTTCTGCGGCAGGCCGTGGTTGTAGCGGGTGTCCACCAGCAGGGCGAGTTGCCGGTCGAGCAGGTCGGCGATGCTGGCGACGGCGTTCTTCATGGCGTCCATGACGAAGGCGATGTGGCCGCCGTAGAAGTGGCCGCCATGGAGGACGCGCATCAGGTCCGGGTCGATGATGGGGTTGTCGTTGGCGCTGTTGAGTTCGTTCTCGATGTCGCGGCGCATCCAGGGCAGTGCATCGCGTAGCACGCCGATGACGTGGGGGGCGCAGCGGATGGAATAGCGGTCCTGCAGGCGCATCGGCGGGCCGTCGTGGAGTTGCCCCAGGTCGCTCCAGATCCAGGCGGCCACTTCATTCTGGCCGGCGTGGGGCTTGACCGCGAACAGGGCCGGGTCGAAGTGTTCCGGGTTGCCGCGGGTGGCGATGGAGGCCAGGGCGGTGATGCGCGCGGCCAGGCGCGACAGATAGTCGGCGCGGATCCAGGCCAGACAGGCCAGGCCGGTCATGACCGCGGTGCCGTTCATGATGGCCAAAGCTTCCTTGGGCGCCAGCAGGATGGGTTCAATGCCCGCCGCCGCCAGGGCGGTGGCCGCGGGTACGGCAGCGCCATCGCGCCACACCTCGCGTTCACCCATCAGCACGGCCGCCAGATAGGACAGGGGCGTGAGGTCGCCGCTGGCACCCACCGAGCCTTCCGAGGGCATCAGAGGCGGCAGGTCGTGGTTGATCAGGGCGGCGATGCGCTCCAGCAACAGCCAGCGCACGCCGGAATAGCCCTGAGCCAGGGAGGCCAGGCGCGCGGCCAGGACGGCGCGGGTTTGTGCCGGGCTGAAGTGTTCGCCCAGACCGCAGCCGTGGTAGCGCATCAGGTGCACCGGCAGTTGTCGGGCCAGATCCAGGGGAACACCCACCGAGCAGGAATCGCCGTAACCGGTGGTGACTCCATAGATTTCGCCTTCTTCGGCCAGAAGGCGGTCGACGAAGGCGGCGCCGCGTTCGATGCGCGCGCGATAGGCGGGATCGTCGCTGAGGTTGACGCCGGCGCCGGCGGCAATGGCGACCACTTCTTCCAGGGTGAGCGGGCGGCCTCCCAGGACCGGGTGGGTGGAGTGTGTTGTTGTCATGAACATGGACTGGTTATGAATGCCAGAAATCGTAGAAATTGAACCACTGCAATGGGGCGATGCGACAGTAGTAGGCCAGACGATCGGCGTAGCGCTGGATCAGGGCTTGCAGGGCCGCGTCGCGTGTCTTGCGCGGCAGTTCTACGCGCTCGACGAAGTGTTCGAAATGGATGTGAAAGCGTCGCTCCGAGCCGCTGCCCTCGCTCAGGCAGAAGAACAGATAGACCGGGCACTTGAGCAGGCTGGCCAGGATGAAGGGGCCTTGCGCGAAGGGGGCCGGCGCGCCGAGGAATTCGGCCAGGGCGACGCGGCCGTTTTCGGCGGCGGGCGTGCGGTCGCCGACGATGAACAGCAATTCGCCACGGTCGATTTTTTCCGTGAGTTCGATGGCGGTGTCCGGGCCGAGCCGGGAGACCTGGATCAGGTTCACCGCGAAGCCGGGATTGCTGCGGGCCAGGATGGCGTTAAAGCGGATGGCATGGTCGGTGTAGACGATGGCGTTGATCTTGCGCTGCTGGCCCAGGTGGGCAGCCAGGGCGCGCGCGGTTTCCAGGCTGCCCAGGTGGGAACCGATGATCACCGCGCCGCGCCCGCTATCGCGCAGGGCGTAGAGGTCGGCCTGCTTCTCGAAGATCAGGCGGTTGCGATCGATCCGTCCCATCCAGGCCGCCACCTTGTCCAGGGCGGAGCTGGCGAAGGCGTGGAGATGGCGATAGTTGTCGCGCCAGGTGGGGGCGTGAGCGAAAGCGCCGACGCCGCGCAAGCGGCTCAGGTAAGCACTGGAATTGCGGCGCGCACCCGGCGCGAACAGGAGGAACCAGAACACGATGGGATGCAGCAGCAGGCGAACCATCCGCTCGCCCAGGACGCGATAGACGAAAAAGGTCAGGTTGAGGCCCCAGGAGGTGCCCACTTCGGCCATTTTCGACCAGTGCGCCATGGCTTACCCTCCCGCCAGGCGCCGCGCCAGCAGCAGGGGCAGGCGCCAGAGCATGCCGAACACCAGACGGGTGTGCAGCCAGGAAATGGCCAGGTTGTCGCGCAGCACGCGGAAATGCGAGACGCCGCCTTTCGGGTAGATCACCCGGGTGGGCCGGTTGATGATGCGCACGCCACGCCAGAACAGGCGCACCAGCACCTCGATGTCGAAATCCATGCGCGTGCCCAGGCGCACCTGGTCGATCAGGATCTGGGTCGCGGCCAGGGGATAGACGCGGAAGCCGCACATGGAGTCCTTGATCGCGAACGAGCAGGTTTCTATCCATACCCAGACGTGGGTGGCGTAGCGGCCATAGAGGCGCCCCCTGGGAATGCTCGCGTCGTATTCCGGCACGCCGCAGATCAGTGCCTGGGGCGCGGCTTCGGCCGCGGCAAGAAAACCGGGGACGTCATCCAGGGTGTGCTGGCCGTCGGCGTCCACTTGCAGGGCGTGGCTGCAACCGCCGGCGTAGGCGGCGCGCATGCCGCTCATCACCGCCGCGCCCTTGCCGCCGTTGACGTCGCGGCGCACCAGTCGCACCAGGGCGACGCTGGCGGCGAGGTGGTCCAGCACCATGGCGGTGGCGGCGTCGCTGCCGTCGTCCACCAGATAGATGGGCAGACCATGGTTTGCCAGGGCCGCCACGGTGGCGCCCACGGTGGCGCCGTGGTTGTAGACCGGGACGATGACGCAGGGCGCGAAACTCATAGGCCGGCCGGGGTCGCGGCGAATTCGAGCTTGCCGGAAGCATGGCAACCGAAAGCCGAGGTATAGGCAAAAGCCAGTTGCCGCCGGGGGGCGTCCCAGTGGAGAAGCAGTTCCATTTCGCTGTCCGGCAGGACCGGCTTCTGGAACTTGATGTTGAGCAGCCGGGAGAACCCGTCGCTTATGGAAAACCGTGCCGCGCCCAGGCGCGCCGCCCAGTGGATCTGAGCCACGCCCGGCAACAGGGGCAGGCCGGGAAAATGGCCGGCGAACAGGGCGAAGTCGGCCGGTACGAACAGTCGCAAGGCGATACCGCCGTCGGCCAGGGCGGATTCGCCGCGCAGGTGGGGCAGGCTATCAGGCATCGCCGGGCTCCGCGGTGGCGAACTGCTGATGCAGGTTGACCAAGGGCAGTTTGCCGCGCTCGTCGTAGGGCAGCGTGTCGGGATAGCGCCATTGGCGCGGCAGCAGAACCGCGTCGTACCAGTGGCCAAGGTGGCGGCGCAGTTCCCGTGCGCAGGCGGCTCGGCCCGTGTTGGCCAGGGCCAGTCGGCCCGCGGCGCTGAGGCGCAGCACGGCGCCGAGGGTCTGGCGGCGCCCGCGCAGGACCACCAGGGCGGCTTCGCCCACCCAGGGATGGGTGGCAAGACGCGCTTCCATTTCCGCCAGGGCCAGGCGTTTTTCCTCGATCTTGACGATGCGGTCGCCGCGTCCCAGCAGGCGGAAACGACCATCTTCCAGCAACTCGGCGGTATCGCCGGTCGTCAGCGGGTTCGTATCGGGAAGAAAGGGGGAAACCAGGGTGAGGGCGTCCGCATCGCCCACCGAGACAGCCATGCCGGGCAGGGGCGTCCAGGCGTCATCATCGGTCTGGATGCGCCAGGCGATGCCGCCGGTTTCAGTGCTTCCCAGGATTTCCAGGGGAGGCTGGCCCAAGGCCGCCCGGAAATGCGCCGCCGTGGCGGCATTCAATGGTCCGCCCGAGGAATAAATGCGCGTGGCGCGTCCGGCCAGTTGCTTAAGGTTGATCAGCTCGGGCATGCGCGCCAGTTGCGAGGGACTGGACACCACACGGCCGGGTCCCAGTCGCCCCAGTCGGGCCAACAGGAATTCCGGGGCGTCGCAGGTCTGGTTGTCGAAGGGACGGCCGGAGGCCAGCGGCCAGAACAGGCGAAACAGGAGGCCGTAGATATGGTGATGCGGCACCGTCGCCAGCACCGGGCCCGCGTCTTCGCCCCAGAGCCCCTCCAGGGTGGCGATTTCGGCCTCGAACTGGCCCAGATGCTTGACCACGCGCTTCGGGGTTCCGCTGCTGCCGGAGGTGAACAGGTCGAGTCCGCAGACTTGCGCATCGAGGGGGGCGAGGGATAAGTCGCTTCCCAGGTCGGTATGGCCGGCCAGGGTAGCCATGTCGTCAATGACGCCGTCGACCAGCGGCCGGAGTTCGGCGATGGCGCCTTCGCGCAGCGAGGGTGGCAGCAGGGCGCGGCAGCCGGCGTGCCAGACGGCGAACAGGGCGATGGCGAAATCGAGGGGTTCCGGGCAGGCCAGTAGCCAGGTACGCTCCGCGCGTGCCGCCAGGATGCGGCTCAAGCCGGCGACGCGGGCGTGGAATTCGCTCCATTCGACCAGGCGTTCCTCGAGCCAGGCCACCGGATGCCGCGGTGCCCGCCCGACCGCCAGGAGTTGGCCAAGAGGCAGCCACATCATGTCGCTTCCACGCCAAAGCGCCAGCGCCGGAACAGCCATTCCCCGGCGAACAGGGCGCCCATCAGGCAGTAGGAAATCAGGCCGTTGTAGAGCACCCAGGTTTCCCGCGAGGCGGCAAAGGCGGTCCAGGCGGCGATGCCGCCGTTGAGCACGAAGAAGCCGCACCAGACCTGGGTGACACGTCGCGTGTAGGCGATGCCTTCGGGTGGCAGATCGGGATGGCGCAGACGCGCGAGGCGTTCGATGACGCTGGGAGGGTGCATCAGGGAGGCGGTGAACAGGCTGAACATCAAAACATTCATGAGGATCGGATAGCTCAACACCCAGGCCGGATCGTTGCTGCGCCAGAGCAGCGCCCCCAGCGCCAGGGCCGCGGCGGCCGGCAACAGGGCGCGCGGACCGAGACGGCGCAGAAATGCGATCGTCTTGCCGGGGGCACGCAGCAACAACAGGGAGAGCAATAGCAGCGCCACTTCCCGAGGCGGGTAATGCTGCAAGGCGTAGTAGGCAAGAAAGGGCAGGGCGGCGAACAACAGGCCGCGCAGGATGATGAGCGGCAATTTCAAGATTCAGCTTGATCCGAGCAACTGTTGGGCGGTGGCGACAACGTCGCCGACTGTGCGCACGTGCTTGAACTCTTCCGGCTTGATGCGCTTGCCCGTGAGTTGCTGCACCTTGATGGCCAGATCGACCGCGTCGATACTGTCCAGGCCGAGTTCTTCGTAGAGATGGGCTTCCAGGGTCACCGCTTCCGGGGCGATCTCGAAATTTTCCACCAGGATCTCGCGCAGGCGATTCAGGATGTCGTCGTCGGTCATCGGCATTTCAGGCCTTTTGTTGGTTGGCAATCAGGTGGGCGAGACTGCTTACGCTGCGAAAGTGGTCCTTGATGGCGGGATCGTTGCTGCTCAGGGTGATGCCGAAACGCTTTTTCAGCGCCACACCCAGTTCCAGGGCATCGATGGAGTCCAGTCCCAGACCTTCTCCGAACAGCGGAGCCTCGCTGTCGATGTCTTCAGGCCGGATGTCCTCGAGTTGCAGGGCTTCCACGATCAGCGCCTTGATGGCGGATTCAAGTTCAGGCATGGCGTTTCAGTTCTCTCGTGAAATAGTTTTCCAGATAAGCGGTCAGCTTGCGTGATGCCAGGCTGGCGGGTTCGCCGAGATCGACGCAGTCGGCGACCTTGAGCGGTGAGCGCACTTCCAGCCGAAAGGTGAAGGAGCGTTTCGGGATGCGATACCAGGGCATGCCCTTGGTCAGGGTCGGCGGGTCGCAGGTGAGGATGACCGGCAGGATGGCGCGCTGGCTGCGCAAGGCGATGTGCGCGGCGCCGCGCGACATGTGCAGGGCGCGCCCGGGCACGCTGCGGGTGCCTTCGGGAAAGATGATCAAGGGTTCGCCGCCATCCAGCGCAGCCAGGCAATCGTCCACCAGGGTTGCCGGCGCGTCGTTGCGGATGTAGCCGGCGGCGCGGACCACGCCGCCCCAGAACGGGCTGCCCCACAAGCGGCTGTTGACCACGCAACTGGAACGCGGCATCAGGGACAGCATGACCACGACGTCCAGGTAGCTCGGATGGTTGGCAAACACCAGCATGTTGCTGCAATCGCGCAATGCCTCCGCGTTGCGCAATTCCAGGCGCATGACGCCGAGACGGCAGAGCAGGCCGATCAGCAGCGCGAAGAAGCGCTGAATCAGGGCCTGGGTGCGGCGGTGGCGTACGGTTTCGCCACCGGGCAGCAGGCGCAGGGGAGGAAACACCAGGGCCGTCAGCAGGGAGCCGCCGACGCTGAACAAGGCAAAGCAGGCGCCGGTCACGGTCAGGCGCCACAGGTAGTTGATCTGCTCAAGCACGGCGACTGCCTTGAACGGACACTCTGCGGCCATGCCACGCGATGGATTCCCGATGCCCGAGTTGCTGTGCCAGCAGTGCCAGCGACAAGGGCTCGCGGGAAGGCGGCATGCCGACGTTTTCCCGCCAGTCCAGGTGGAGGCCTGTCCCAGCGTGCAACAGGAAGGCGACGGCATGGGCGGGTTCACCGGGTTCGGAAAAGGACTGATATTCCCTTGGCAGGGGTTCGTCGGCATAGGCCAGCAAAACCGGCGTTTTAGGATCGGCGGCGAGACGGATGGCGGCATCCTGCAATGCCCACAACAGGGTTTCGTCTCCGGCGGCCAGGGCTGATGAAGGGGCCTGATCGGAACGGGCTATGGAAAATATGCCTGCGGCTGAGTTGTGGACGGAGAGGCTGAACGCCGTCGGGGAGGGCGCATCTCCACTGGCCAGGGCATGCAGTATGCCGACCGTCCGGCTGAGTTCTCCATGGCGCGAGGCAAACACCGTGGTGAGGGATGGGTGGCCTGCCGCCACTTCGCCTGCGACATGCAGTGCCATGCGGGACAGGCGTCCCAGGCGGCGGCGCAGCATGGCCTCCACGAAGCGTACGTCGGGCGCCGAGCCGTCGTCGGGCGGAAGGCCTTTTCCCGGCCACGCTTGCCATTCCGCTGGATTGCGAAGGCCGGGCGTCCATGCTGCATAGGCAGAAATATTCAAATCCATGGTATTCAGGAGAGACCCCACCGGTTGCCCGGTACCCCTCTATTCCTTATGAGTAGCCTGTACTGTTGAGAAGCGGTGCAATGCTACCAGATTTGTCCTACTGGATAATGACCATGGTCAATGTGGATGTTTTCTTGATGCGCCTGCACGCCCCTGTTCCCGAATCTTGGGCCGGGAATCTGAGTCCGGGTGATGTAGAGCGGCTGGCGCGGCTCAGTCATACCCGTCGTCGCGCCCAGTTTCTGGCGGGTCGCCATCTGCTCCGACAGACTTTGCATAGTCTATACGGCGCTGCCGCGAACACCTGGTGCCTGGATTCGGCCCCGGGCAAGCCGCGGTTGGTGGGAGAGGACGCCCCGGCGATCAGCCTCTCCCATACACGGGAACTGGTGGGCTGCGCCGTGGCGGAGGTGGAGATCGGGCTCGACCTGGAATTCTGCCGGGAGCGGGATTTTGCCGCCTTGGTGGAGATGCTATGCGGCCCGGAGGAATTAACCCACTTTCTCGAACTTCCGGCCGACGAACGAAATAGGCGGTTCTATCGCATGTGGACTCGCCGTGAGGCGATCTACAAGTTGAACGGCGGCGATGCGGAGGCGATGCCCGATAAGCTGCGGTTGCACTACTTCCAGCCGGAACCTGGTTCCCTTGGCGCCCTGGCCGTCTGCACGGATCAGCCGGTCAGGTTGGCCTGTACCAGGCTGATTGATCCCAAATCCGTCAGTTACCCGCGATGACGGTGACGAACGGCGGTGATTGTGCCGAGAAAGCCGTTAGCCATGCAGCGTCAGGGCAGGAAGTCCGCGAGCCGGGTGCCCACGCGCAAGCCATCGATCTGGCGGAAATGGGCATCGAAACTCAGCAGGGCGGCCCCGTGTTCCAGGGCACTGGCGGCAATCCACAGATCGTTGCTGGGAATGGGCGCACCCTTGCGGCGCAGCGCGGCATAGACGACGGCGTAGAGGTCGGCGGTAGCGGCGCTGCTCGGTGTCACCTGCACTCGTGGCGAGGCCAGGAAGCGCGAGAGTTCCTCGCGGTTGTCGGCTTCCCGGCTGCCTGCCGCGAAGCCTGCCAGCAATTCACCCAATACCGTCGCGCTGACCAGGATCGTGTTCGCCTGGCGCAGCGCCGCCAGGACTTCGGCATCGCCACGCTTGAAGGCGGTGTAGGCGTTGGTGTCCAGGGCCAGGGGTCTCACTGACCAGTTTTCCACAGATCCGGATCAACCTCGCCGAAGGCCTGCGTAGCTTGCCGGAACTTCAGTTCGTCCTGAAGGTTCCAGGTGCCGGCCAGGTAGTCCAGGTCGTGGTGTTCGACCGTGGCCCGACTGGTCGGGACTGCGCCCACTGCCTCGCCCAGCAGGCGTACCACCAAGCCGTTCACGCTGGCGGAATCGTGCCGGGCACGCGCCTTCAGGGCGGTCAACACCGCGTCGTCAAGTCCGCGGACACTCAGATTTGCCATGCCATCACCTACTGCTATCAGGTTGATGGCATCGATTATAGCTACTTGATGCCGGTATGCCGGCGGGGCGCCGGCGCTACATTTAACCTTCGCGCGCCGCCCGCTTGCGCTCGTGCTCGTTGAGGAAACGCTTGCGGATGCGGATGGTCTTGGGGGTGAGTTCCACCAGTTCATCGTCGGCGATGAATTCGATTGCGGATTCCAGGGAGAGCAGGATGGACGGCACCAGGCGCACGGCTTCGTCGGTGCCCGAGGCGCGCACGTTGGTGAGCTGCTTGCCCTTGATCGGGTTGACCACCAGGTCGTTGTCGCGGCTGTGGATGCCGATGACCATGCCCTCGTACAGCTTGTCGCCCGGGTTGACGAACATGCGGCCGCGGTCCTGCAGCTTCCACAGGGCGTAGGCCACGGCCTCGCCGTTTTCCTGGGAGATCAGCACGCCGTTGCGGCGCTCGGCCACACCGCCTTCCTTGATCGGGGCGTATTCGTCGAACACGTGGGAGAGCAGGCCGGTGCCCCGGGTCAGGTTCATGAATTCACCCTGGAAGCCGATCAGGCCCCGGGCGGGAATGCGGTACTCGATGCGCACCCGGCCACGGCCGTCCGGCACCATGTCGAGCAGATCGCCGCGGCGCAGGCCTAAGCTTTCCATGACCCCGCCCTGGCTGGTTTCCTCCACGTCGACGGTGAGCTGTTCGTAAGGTTCCAGTTCGACGCCGTCGACGATCTTCTTCACCACACGTGGGCGGCCCACGGCCATCTCGAAGCCTTCGCGGCGCATGTTCTCCAGCAGGATGGACAGGTGCAGTTCGCCCCGGCCGGAGACGTCGAAAATGTCCGCGTCCTTGGTGTCGTGCACGCGCAGCGCCATGTTGGTGAGCAGTTCCTTGTGCAGGCGGTCGCGGATCTGGCGGCTGGTGACGAACTTGCCTTCGGTGCCGGCCAGCGGGCTGGTGTTGACCATGAACTGCATGGACAGGGTGGGCTCGTCGATCTTCAGCAGGGGCAGGGCTTCCGGCTGCTCCGGGTCGGTGATGGTCGCACCCAGGACCAGATCCTCGATCCCGGTGATCTGCACGATGTCGCCGGCCAGGCCTTCATCCAGTTCCACCTTGTTGAGGCCGCGATAGCCGAACACCTGGCCGATCTTGGCCTTCACCGGGGTGCGCTCGTGCTCGATCATCTCTTCCTCGGTGCCGAACAGCACCAGCACCTGCTGGCCGGTCTTCACCTTGCCACGCTGGATGCGGCCCACGCCGATGCGGCCGACGTAGCTGTTGTAATCCAGGGCGGAAATCTGCAACTGTAGGGGCGCGTCCACGTCGGTGGCGGGTGCCGGCACGTGTTTCAGCACGGTCTCGAACAGGGGCTTCATGTCCACCCGCTCCTGGTCCTGCTCCAGCACGGCCCAGCCGTTCAGGGCGGAGGCGTAGACGATGGGGAAGTCGAGCTGCTCGTCGGTCGCGCCCAGCTTGTCGAACAGGTCGAAAGTGTGATTGACGGCGTTGTCGGCATCGGCGCCGTCGCGGTCCACCTTGTTGACCACGACGATGGGCTTCAGACCCAGCGCCAGCGCCTTCTTGGTGACGAAACGGGTCTGCGGCATCGGGCCTTCCACGGCATCGACCAGCAGCAGCACACCGTCCACCATGCCCAGCACCCGCTCCACCTCGCCGCCGAAGTCGGCGTGGCCGGGGGTATCGACGATGTTGATGTGGACGCCGTTGTATTCAACGGACGTGTTCTTGGCCAGGATGGTGATGCCGCGTTCCTTCTCCAGGTCGTTGGAATCCATCATCCGTTCGGTCAGATGCTGGTGGGCGGCGAAGGAACCGGACT
>CAIXFP010000076.1 GCA_903918705.1 uncultured Pseudomonadota bacterium | reverse complement strand
CCTTCCTTGATGCGGTGGCTGGGTTCATAGCCCAGCAGCGTTCGCGCCTTGGTGATGTCGGCCAGGGAGTGGCGCACGTCGCCGGCGCGGAAGTCGCGGTAGCTGGGCTTGAAGCCCTTGAGGTGCGGGAAGCGCGGTTCCAGGGCGGAGCGGATCGCCTCGCACAGGTCGTTCAGGGTGGTGCGGTCGCCCACCGCCACGTTGTAGACCTGGTTGGCGGCATCGGGATGCTGGGCGGTGGCGGCCAGCAGGTTGGCCTGCACGGTGTTGGCGATGTAGCAGAAGTCGCGACTGGTCTCGCCGTCGCCGTTGATCCATACCGGCTCGTTCTTGATCATCGCCGCCGTCCATTTCGGCACCACGGCGGCGTAGGCGCCTTCCGGATCCTGGTGGGCGCCGAAGATGTTGAAGTAGCGCAGGCCGATGGTCTTGAAACCGTAGGCGCGGGCGAACACCTCGGCGTATTGCTCGTTGACCAGCTTGGTCACGGCGTAAGGCGACAGGGGCTTGCCGATCACGTCCTCCACCTTGGGCAGGCCGGGATGGTCGCCGTAGGTGGAACTCGACGCCGCATAGACGAAACGGGCGACCTGGGCATCGCGCGCCGCCACCAGCATGTTGAGGAATCCGTCGATGTTGGAAGCGTTGGTGGTGATGGGGTCTTCCAGGGAGCGCGGCACCGAACCCAGGGCAGCCTGATGCAGCACGTAGTCGACGCCGGCACAGGCCGCGCGGCAGTCATCCAGCTTGCGAATGTCGCCCTCGATGAACTTGAAGCGCGCCCATTGCTGCGTGCTGACCGCGTCCCGGATCTGCTCCAGGTTGTGGCGGTGGCCGGTGGCGAAGTTGTCCAGGCCCACCACGTTCTGCTCCAGCTTGAGCAGGGCTTCCAGCAGGTTGCAGCCGATGAAGCCGGCCACCCCGGTGATCAGCCAGGTCTTTGGGGCGGCGGGAAGGCGGGCGCGGAGTTGGTCGTAGGCGGTCATTTCGGAAGGGGGTTCAGGTTCAATGAATCAGCGGGCGATCAGACGCCCGGCGAGTTCCGGGTAGGCCGGAAAAACAGAATCGACACTGGCCAGCAGGGCATCATGAGCGATGGCAGTGGCGATGATGATGCGATCCGCCGGGTCCTTGTGTATGTCCTGGAGTGCTGCGGACAAGCGCGAAATCTCGCAGGTAACCGGCAAGCATTCGACGCCCGATGCAAAAAGCGCTTCTTGTAGCCATTCAGCTATTGGCAATGGCAGTTCCAGCTTGCGCTGCTTGACCAGGAGCGACACTTCAAAACAGGAGATGGCCGAAACGGCCATCGAGGCCTGCGAATTCATCGCGGCCAGGATGGGCCTGGTCAAGCCGGATTCGCCGAGAAGAATCCAATTCACCCAGATGTGAGTATCAAGAACAATCACTTGAGCGCACCCCAATCGCCTTCCGGCACGACTGGAGCGACGATATCGCCGAGGATGGTTCCCTTACCTGCAATACGGGCCGATGGGCCCCGACGAGTTTGCGACGCTGCACTCGCCTGGGCGGGAAGCATGGTGACGATGACACGCGCTTCTTCAACAGGCGGCTTGTCCGTCAGCCATCTTAACTGCCCGTGGTCATAGATCGCTTCATAGCTCTGTAGCACGGTCGTTCCTCCTCGAACCCCGCCGGCTCGGGACCAGCGGCCGGCGATACAGATACAGATCTTGACGCCCTGATCCCTGCTTCAAAGCCGCCAAAGCTTGAACCCGGCCGCCTTGATCGCCGCCGGGTCGTAGGCCGACTTCACGTCGGTGAAGACGCCGCCGGTCTTCAAGCTGGAGGTCAGTTCGGCCAGGGGCATGGCCTTGTATTGCTTGTGGGACACGGCGGCGACGATGGCATCGGCCTGGGCCGGCAACTGCTCCCAGGCCGTCAGGTTGATGCCGTATTCATGCACGGCTTCCGGCGCCTCGGCGATGGGGTCGTGCACCGCCACGTCGCAGCCGAAGGATTGCAGTTCCCTGACCAGATCGGCCACCTTGGAGTTGCGCAGGTCGGGGCAGTCTTCCTTGAAGGTGAGGCCCAGCACGATGACCTTGGCGCCTTTTACCTGCACGCCGTTGTTGATCATGTTCTTCACCGTCTGCTGCGCCACGTAGGCGGCCATGCCGTCGTTGATGCGGCGTCCGGCCAGGATCACCTGGGGGTGGTAGCCCAGCATCTCGGCCTTGTGGGTGAGGTAATAGGGGTCGACGCCGATGCAATGGCCGCCCACCAGGCCGGGCCGGAACGGCAGGAAGTTCCACTTGGTGCCGGCGGCCTGCAACACTTCCAGGGTGTCGATGCCCATGCGGTCGAAGATCAGCGCGAGTTCGTTCATCAGGGCGATGTTGAGG
>CAIXFP010000075.1 GCA_903918705.1 uncultured Pseudomonadota bacterium | reverse complement strand
CGACCGTCCCTGGCTCAAGGGCCTGGGCGGCTGGCAGAGCCGCGAACTGCGCAATGCCGTGATGGTCACGGCACCAGAGCGCACGACGCTCTACGTCGATCCTTCTGGCAGCGCCTACGGCCGCTATGTGGGCGTGAGGGTCTGAAGCGGCGGGCCGGGTGGCTCCGGCCCGCAGACAGATGCACATTCAGCTTGGCTTGTCTCGCACCCAGCGCGTTCATGCAGATGTCACCAACCACCCCCTGGAGCGCCACATGGACCCCTTGAGTTTCCACCTCTACAAAGCCACCCGCGCCGACGGCACGGTCTACTTCTTCCATCACCGCAGTCTGGAGGAGGCCAAGGCCTTCGCCAGCGACGCGGTCCAGGTCATCGACTGCGACGCCTGGGAGGATGCGTGATGAACAGCATTGACGCCCTGGGGCAACGACTCGGCACGGCTGCCCTGACCACCCTGGTGCGGCTGTGCCCGGAGGTCAGGACCGCCACCCCGGCGCGACAGGAGGCCGCGTGTGCCGCGATGCGCGCCAAGGCCAAGGAAGCCATCGACGAGTTGCTGGACGACGCCAAGGCCGCGCCCTGGCTGGCGGAGGTGGCCTTTGCCAGCGCGGTACTGACCCTCGCCAACGAGGGCATCCGGGTGGTGCGGCTACCCTGATCAACCACGATAAATGATCTTGAAAGCGCTTGGCTTCTCAATCGCCCAGCGCGTTCATACGGGTGTCGCAACGATCAACCCGCAGGAGCAAACGATGACCACCACCCACAGCATCCCCGCCCCGACAGTGACCGACTGGGGCTTCTTCGGAACCATGGACGACCAGGCGGAAGCTGCGTGGCCCCTAGCGATGACCGCGATCTCCGACGCCACCTGCCAGCCCCTCGAATCGGTAAGGATCTTCCTCGACAGCCGCCACGGGCGCCACTTCGCGGACAGCGTTCTCAACGAGATGCACAACGGCGCGAATCTGGACGCCGCCATCGCCGCAGCCACCCAGCAGTGGATGGGTTGGACGATCGGCCGGCAGACCAGCAAGGACTACGGTATCCCGCGCGGGCTGCCCTACCTGACCGGGTTCGTGATCCACTGCGAGATCACCGACGAAGCACTTGCCGCCTGAGGAGGATGGAATGCGCAGCCGCGCGCCCCTTGCTACAAACCTGTGCGGATGTCCGCAATGGTTGCCATCAGCGTCATGGGATCGAGGGGCGATGGCTCGAATCCAACGCGCTCGTAAAAGGCATGAGCGCTTGCCGACAGGGCATGAACGACCATGCCGCGAATACCGATAGCATCGGCTGCGGCAATCACGCGCATACAGGCGTCACGTACCAGCGCACGCCCCATACCACTGCCTTGCAGCGATTGATCGATGGCAAGCCGTCCCAGAACGACGACCGGTATGGGATCGGGCATGTTGCGGCGCAAGCGGCCTGTGGCCTCTCCTGCCGCCACGGCACTGGAGGCCAGCGCGTAATAGGCAACCACCCGGTTCCCCTCGCAGACCACGAAGGTGCGGGAAGCGCCGGTTGCCTGATTTTTCAGGGCACGCTGTTTGAGCCAGTGATCCAGGCTCTCGACGCCACAGGTAAACGCCGTCGTATCGTGATGGGCGTCGATGGGCTCGGGTGCCGTCAGGCTCACTGCTTATCCCATGGTGCCGGGGTTTGCAGGGTCTTTTGCAGGCGCGCGTTGAAGGCAGGGGCGCGGTCAAGACGCGCCACGAACTCGGTGTAGGCTTCCGGCGTGACCACTAACAGGGCTTGATCCAGCAGGGCTTCTTCGGCTGCCATACGAGCTGCATCAAGAATGAAGTCGGTACGATTCTTTCCGCGCACCTTGGCCGCACGGTCAATCAGCCCGCGCACTTCAGGTTTGATGCGCAAATTCAGGGTGTCGCGCTTGGCAACGAGGTTGGCTGAGGACATGGCCGATCCTTTACTTTGAGACTTGCAGCATAGCAAGACGTAGTGTCAGTGTCATTACAATGTCACGGTATCCATTGCTTCGGCATCCCCGCCGTTCAAGGTACTGACCAGGTCATCAAACTTCAGCCCATCGGCCTGGCGCACGGCCTGCGCCCCGGCAAACTCCTGCCAGCGGGAAACAATAACGTCGCAATACTTCGGGTCCAGTTCGATAAGCCGGGCGCGGCGCCCCGATTTCTCGGCGGCGATCAGCGTCGTGCCAGATCCACCGAAAGCATCCAGCACCACATCCCCAGGGCGACTGGAGTTGCGGATCGCCCGCTCCACCAGTTCCACCGGC
Source organism: uncultured Pseudomonadota bacterium (assembly GCA_903918705.1). GTDB lineage: Bacteria > Pseudomonadota > Gammaproteobacteria > Burkholderiales > Thiobacillaceae > PFJX01. Next base: position 491 of record CAIXFP010000075.1, on the reverse strand, counting down.
TTCATGGTCGGGTGGAGATCATTCTTGTGCGGCTTCCTGATCTGCCAGACGTCGCCCTGGTCGCGGTCGCCGCACCAGTAGCGTTTGCCGCCCTCGGGCCAGCCATACAGGATTGGCTCGAACTGGCGCTGGTAGTCGGCGTGGCCCAGGGTAAACGTGTTCTTGGCCCAGATGATGAAGGTGGACCACTTGCCGCCGGCGGTGCGAAAAGCGGATTGCAGGGTGTCCAGTTCCGAGGAGGACATGGCGATGTAGACCGCGCCCCGGCAATGCGCCAGGACGGGCGTGAACGCAGCCAGCAGGAAATCGTAAAAGCCCTCGCCCAAATTGTCGTTCAGGATCGGGCGGTTGGCAGGACGACGTCATCTATTCCCGCGCAGGTCGCGCCTGGTTCAGGGCATGGGATAGCGCATTGATTTTGGGGCGGGGTGTGGATGCCGGATTTGTTGGTTGGACTTGATGTGGCTACGGAAATGGCCAGATGTTGGCTG
>CAIXFP010000074.1 GCA_903918705.1 uncultured Pseudomonadota bacterium | reverse complement strand
GTGGAGAGTCGAGAGTGGAGCGTACGACTCTCGACTCTCCACTCTCCACTCTCGACTGCTCCACCTGCCACCCCATCTCCTTCACCTGGGTGGCCAGTTGCGCGTACAGGTCATGCCACTCCCGCACCCTATTGGGAGAAAGGAAATCCGCCTTTAAGGCATCGCGGAATTTCCGCTGCGACTTGCGATGCTGGCCGAGTTGCTCGATATGCGCCCACAAGTTGAGCAGGCTGATGAAATCGGAATTGGCATCGGTAAAGCGGCGATGCTTCTGGTCGGCGGCTTCCTGGGCCTCCAGGGGCCGCTCGCGCGGATCCTGGACCGAGAGGAAGGCAGCTATGACCAGCACCTCGTGCAGGCAGGCGTGGTCGCGGGCGGCGATCAGCATGCGGCCGATGCGCGGGTCCACGGGCAGGTGGGCGAGTTGCTTGCCGATGGCCGTCAGGCGGCCACCTTCGTCCAGGGCACCCAGTTCCGCCAGGAGTTGCTGGCCGTCGCGGATGCGTTTGCCCTCGGGCACGTCGAGGAAGGGGAACACCTCGATTTCGGCCAAGCGCAGCGCCTTCATGCGCAGGATGACGCCGGCCAGGGACGAGCGCAGCAGTTCCGGCGTGGTATAGGCGGGACGGGCGAGGAAATCCTGCTCGTCATAGAGGCGGATGCAGATGCCCGCCGCTACCCGACCACAGCGGCCGGCACGCTGCCGGGCGGCGGCCTGGGACACCTTCTCCACCTTGAGTTGCTCGATCTTGTTGCGGATGGAATAACGCTTCACCCGCGCCAGGCCCGTATCCACCACGTAGCGGATGCCCGGCACGGTGAGCGAGGTTTCCGCCACGTTGGTGGCCAGGACGATGCGGCGGCCGGCATGGCTGGCGAAAACCTTTTCCTGGTCCCCCACCGAGAGCCGCGCGAACAAAGGCAGGATCTCGGTCTGGGGCGGATGGTGCTTGCGCAGGGCCTCGTGGGCCTCGCGAATTTCCCGTTCGCCTGGGAGGAACACCAGGATGTCGCCGGGCCCGGCGGCGGCGAGTTCATCGACGGCGTGAATGATGGCGAGTTCATTTCCCTCCTCCTCCGGGGGAGGCGACGTCATCGCATATGGGGCCGGGGGTAAGGGAACCCGGCCAGATTGATCGACCGTCGTTCCCTCTCCCCTGCCCCTCCCCCGGGGCGGGAGGGGCTCTTGCGAGCGATAGCGCATCTCCACCGGATAAGTCCGCCCCGACACTTCGATGACCGGCGCGCCATTGAAGTAGGTGGAAAAACGCTCCGCCTCGATGGTGGCGGAGGACAGGATCAGCTTCAGGTCGGGCCGGCGCGGCAGCAAGGTCTTGAGGTAGCCCAGCAGGAAATCGATGTTGAGACTGCGCTCGTGGGCCTCGTCCAGAATGATCGTGTCATAGGCGCGGAAGTCCGGATCGGACCGGGTTTCCGCCAGCAGGATGCCGTCGGTCATCACCTTGATGCGGCTCTCCTTCGTGACCTGGTCGGTGAAGCGCACCTGCCATCCCACCAGGCCGCCCAGCCGGGTTTTCGTCTCCTCGGCGATGCGCGCCGCCACGCTCTTGGCGGCGATGCGGCGCGGCTGGGTCATACCAATGAGGCCTCCGGCCTGGCCGATCAGGCCGCCGCCAGTGCCCACCCGGCCGCGGCCGACGCCCAGTGCGATCTTGGGCAACTGGGTGGTCTTGCCGGAACCGGTCTCGCCGCAGACGATGATCACGGAGTGCGCCAGCAGCGCCGCGGTGATGTCGGCGCGGCGGGCGGAAACCGGCAGTTCTTCCGGAAATTCCAGGTGCGGCAGGGCGAAAGGGAGGGAAGGGGAAAGTTCAGGCATGGGGCGGCGAAATTAGCATGAGAGAGCCGATGTTGTGCGGGATGTTGCGGTCGCCGAGATGGAGGCGGAAAACCGGCTTGAACCCCGCGCCAGGCCAGGGTTTTCACATGTTTTTCCGGTGTCAAGACCGACTTGTGTCCACAGTTGCAACGTCTTTGTCAGGAAACGTATGTATCTCCCTGATGTTGCTTGGTGTTTTTGTAAGTCATTGATTTTTAATGTTCAAGTGATTGCCTAAAAAGTGGTCGCGTAGCTGGGAGAGGTGCTGGGCCAGGGTGTTAGGCCACTTTTCCCGTGCTTGCCCACAGACTTATCCACAGAAGCTGTGGACTTCTCGAACGGCCCCATGAGCGCCGCGTTTCTGCTCCCGCTCATGCTTGAGCGGAGATGGGGCAGGGGCCACAATGCCGCCCCCACTGGTTGCGCAACCGTGCCCATCGAACTCGAACTGCCCTATCCCGAAGACTGTGCCCGCCTGTTCGCCCCCCTGGCGCAACAGCCCTGGGCGCATTGGCTGGACAGCGCCTGGCCGAGCGCTTGCATGGCAGGGGCGGGGTGGGGGGGCCAGGCGCCCGGCGACGGTTACGACATCATCACCGCGTGGCCGCGCGCCACCCTGACCACGCAAGGCGCGGAAACCCGCATCGAGCACGGCGATGGCCGGATCGAACTGAGCCGGAGCAACCCGCTGGAATTGCTGCGCGCGCACCTGGGCCCGCACAGGCCCGCCGCGTGTCTTCCTTTTGCCGGCGGCGCTCTTGGCTATTTCGCTTACGACCTGGGATGGCCTCCACGGCAGCCGGACCCTCGGGCCGACGCGGGCGCGGGCTTGCCGGACATGGCCGTGGGCCTCTACGACGGCGCTCTGGTGGTCGACCGACGGGCGCGCACTTGCCGGCTGGGGTTTTCAGGCGATGCCGCCGGGCGGGCGTGGGCCGCGCGCTTTCTGGCCAGCCTGGGCGCCCGGCCGGAAACCGGCGATTTCGCCCTCACCGGCGCCATCGCGGCCAGGCCGCGGGAGCCGGCATACCGGGAAGCCTTCGCCCGGGTCCAGGCCTATATCCGCGCCGGCGATTGTTATCAGGTCAACCTGGCCCTGCGCTTCGCCGCATCCTGTCGCGGCCAGCCCTGGCCCCTCTATCTGGCCCTGCGCGCGCGCAATCCGGCGCCGTTCTCGGCCTGGCTCAACTTTCCCTTTGGCCAGGTGCTGTCGTCTTCGCCGGAACGCTTTCTCTCGGTGCGCGATGGCCTGGTGGAAACCCGGCCGATCAAGGGTACCCGGCCGCGCAGCCCGGATCCGCTCGAGGATGCCCGGCTGCGGGCGGAATTGGCCGGCAGCGCCAAGGACCGGGCGGAGAATCTGATGATCGTGGATCTGTTGCGCAACGATCTGGGGCGGGTCTGCGCGCCGGGCAGCATTTCCGTGCCCAGCCTGTTCGGCGTGGAAAGCTACGCCACGGTGCACCACCTGGTCAGCAGCGTGCGCGGCCGCCTGCTGCCTGGCCGCACGGCGCTGGACCAACTGGCGGCGGCCTTTCCGGGCGGCTCCATCACCGGAGCACCGAAACTGCGGGCCATGGCGATCATCGAGGAACTGGAACCGGCGCCGCGTGGCGTCTATTGCGGCGCCATCGGCTATCTCGGCTGTGACGGCGGCATGGATACCAACATCGCCATTCGCACCCTGACCTGTGCCGGCAATCGCCTGGATTTCTGGGCAGGGGGCGGCCTGGTGGCGGATTCCGATGCCGCCGCCGAGTACCAGGAGTGCCAGGACAAGGCGCGTGTCCTGCTCGAAGTGCTGGCGCGGTTTCAGGCCTGACCCTGGATGCCTGCGACAGGCCGTTTTTAAAATCATGATTTGGTGGTATGTTTCCCCGCTTTCCTGATTTGAACCAGGCGGCGGCTATGGTCGCCGCATGTCATTTTTAGTGCCTGGAAAGCCAACGATGAGCAATGAAATGTCCGATTACCTGATGCAGACCTATGCCCGCCAGCCGGTGGCGTTCGTTCGTGGCGAGGGCGCCTGGCTGTATGACGAGCAGGGCGACAAGTACC
>CAIXFP010000073.1 GCA_903918705.1 uncultured Pseudomonadota bacterium | reverse complement strand
CGCGAAGCCTTGACCGTGGCGCTGGCCCAGTTCGAAGGCACCCTGGTGCTGGTCTCCCACGACCGCCACCTGCTGCGCGCCACCACCGAGGAATTCCTGATCGTCGCCGACGGTGGCCTGAAACCCTTCGACGGCGACCTGGACGACTACCGCGACTGGCTGTTCAAGACCAAGCTTGCCAAACCCACGACCGCCGCCAATCCCGCAGCCTGGGCTGAGCGCAGCGAAGCCCAGGCCCCCACCCCTCCCGCCCCCTCCCTCGACCGCAAGGAACAGAAACGCCTGGAAGCGGAAGCCCGACAGCGCCTTTCCGTGCAAAAAAAGCCCATCGAGACCCGCATCAAGCGCCTGGAGGAGCAGATGCAGCGGCGCAACGAGCGCCGCGCGGTGCTGGAAGCCCTGCTCGCCGATCCGGCCATCTACGCGGAAAGCCGCAAGGAAGATCTCAAGGCCCATTTGTTCGAGCAGGCCACCCTGGTGAAGGAACTGGAACAGATCGAAGGGGAATGGCTGGAACAGCAGGAAGCCCTGGAGGCGGTGCAATGAACGGCAGCCGTTTGAGCGAAATACCCGCCTATGTCACCAAGGATGGCTCCAGCATCCGCGAGCTGATGCATCCCGCCAGCCACGGCAATGTCCGGCAGAGCCTGGCGGAAGCCAGCGTCCCGCCCGGCGCTTCCACCTTCCCGCATCGGCATCGGGAAAGCGAGGAGATCTACCACTTCCTCGCGGGCCATGGCCGCATGACCCTGGGGGAGGAAGAATTCGCCGTCGTCCCCGGCGACACCGTTCTCATCCCGCCCGGCACGACGCATTGCCTGCGCAACGAGGGAGACGAACCCCTGCGCCTGCTGTGCGCCTGCGCCCCGGCATATCGCCACGACGACACGGAACTGCTGGCGTGATGCCGCGGCGGCGGCACTCGCGTAACCGTGGGGCTTACAGGGTTGTTGCGGAACCTTGCCGCAAGCGATAATCGCGTCCGCCGCACGCTCCCGCACCCATGCAAAACTACCTTCTGATCCTCATCGCCACGGTGTTCGTGAACAACATCGTGATGTCCAAGATTCTTGGCCTGTGTCCATTTCTCGGCGTGTCGCGCAAGCTGGAAACCGCCATCGGCATGGGGGCTGCCACCACTTTCGTCCTGACCCTGGGCTCCGGCGCCAGCTCCCTGATCGACACCTACCTGCTGGGACCGGATCTGGGCTACCTGCGCACCCTGTCCTTCATCGTGGTCATCGCCGGCATCGTCGGTTTCACCGAGATGTTCATCAAGAAGACCTCGCCGGTGCTGTTCCGCGTCCTCGGCATCTACCTGCCCCTCATCACCACCAACTGCGCCGTGCTGGGCATCCCGCTGCTGAACGTCCAGGAGCAGCACAACTTCATGGAATCCCTGTTCTATGGCCTGGGCGGCTCCCTCGGCTTCACCCTGGTGCTGGTGCTGTTCGCGGCCATGCGGGAACGCCTGGAGGCGGCCGACGTGCCGAAGCCATTCCGCGGCGTGTCCATCGCCATGGTCACCGCCGGCCTGATGAGCCTGGCCTTCATGGGCTTCGCGGGGCTGATCAAATGAAAGCCGTGAGCGGGGAGCGGATAGGGGCAAGCGGTCACGGCCGGGGTGATTCGGCTCCCAACCCCCCGCTCCCCGCTGCCGGAATTCGAACGTCATGATCGCGGCGATTTCCGCCATGGCCGGCATCGGACTGGTGCTTGGCGGCATCCTCGGCTGGGCGGCGATCCGCTTCCGCGTCGAGGCCGACCCGCTGGTGGAGAAGATCGATGCCATCCTGCCGCAGACGCAGTGCGGCCAATGCGGCTTTCCCGGCTGCAAGCCCTACGCCGAGGCCATTGCCAAGGGCGAGGCGGAGATCAACAAGTGCCCGCCGGGCGGTGCCGAGGGCGTCAAACAGCTGGCCGAACTGCTGGGCGTGGAACCGCCCGCGGATACCGAGATGGAGCACAAGCCGCGCATGGTGGCGGTGATCGACGAGGCCACCTGCATCGGCTGCACGCTTTGCATCCAGGCCTGCCCGGTCGATGCCATCGTCGGCGCCTCCAAGCAGTTGCACACCATCATCGCCGCCCAGTGCACCGGTTGCGAACTATGCCTGCCGCCCTGCCCCGTCGACTGCAT
>CAIXFP010000072.1 GCA_903918705.1 uncultured Pseudomonadota bacterium | reverse complement strand
GGCTGATGCCACACCAGGAAAAGCATTGGCAACATTGGGCACGACATTTATTAAGAAAATTGCTCTGGCATTTCATTTGGTTGAGAATGAGAAAAAAATGAAATGTTTTTCGGCGTTTCTCGATGTTGCAGGCTCAACCGGTGCAATTATGTTATCAGTAGACGCTGCGTTTGCTGCATTGGCGACTGGTTTTGGGGTGCCGCTTGCTATAGGCATCCTGGGATTCCAGCTTATTCAATTATTGGTGGCGGCCATTAATGTATCAAAAACATGCGCCTAGCGTAGCCCGCGTAGGGCGGAAAAGCATAGCGTCTTCCGCCGAATGCCTGTACATGTGTTCATATCATGACTTTGCTGAGTGCGATATAAGGAGTCTGGCTTAATTATATTTTTGGATATGAGCCCGCGTAGGATGGGTTTAGAGCAGCGAACCTATCAATCCAGGGTTACAGCAGTCTCAGGAATCTGGTCCTGATTTGATGGGTTGTCGGTTAGGCTCGAAATTTCCAGGCACTGCCCGAACCACTCTTAAGGCATTGCCACATGAGTAGCGTACGGGGTGCAGGTCTTGCCAGTTGCTAATTATGGTTGAGTACAAGAGGACAAAGTTCTATTGGATGTCGTTGCAACGAAGACTCTGTTCCGGATTGCACACACTGGCTCAGGTTGTGCTTTCCACTCGGGTGTCCAGGTAATCAAGGGTGAGGAACATGGATATTGGCTTCAATTCGATCTCTAAAGAACTTGGCCCCGCCATTGGGGATGCTGTCTACAGGCTATCCACGTGGATACCAGAGGCTATTGCCCGAGATTATCGGGAGCGCTTTTCTCCAGCCAATATCCTTACGATCAAGACCTTTGGCTTTACCTACCTGTTTGACTTGGCGTCGGAGTGCGCATCTAGACGTGACGACAGGGTGATTTGCGTCTACGGCTTGTCTCAGCCGCAATCAGGCCCGCGCGATGCTGCCAGGATGAAAGGTTTCCTCGGTGGTGGCCTTGTCATATCGGGCACGCGCTACGACAAAGGACATCTGGCGAGCCATGGTCAAGGGGGCTTCGAAGATGGGCTGAATCTCTTTCCACAACGCCCTGACATCAACCGTGGCCACAAGTGTGCCGACCCTCGATATCGTGAAATGGAACGGTATTGCTCGGACAATCCTGGCACGTTTTTCTTCTCTCGCGTCATCTATGATGACGATACATGGGTGCCTGCCGAAGTTGAATACGGAATTCTCAAGGCGCCCTATCAATTGGAAGTGCAACGATTTCCGAATTGAGCGGAGAAATTGTCATGAACGATCTTAATGCCGCGTATTCGTATTTAGGTGCAGGTATTGAGGAATCCACTCAACTCAGCAATTCGGACCCTTGGACATTTTTCAGTGTGAGGAATGTAACAGCGTCTCCAGCAGGCATGTTCATGGGGTGGGGGAAACAGATCTCCGCTACTGTAATTAGCGCCAACTATGCGCAGTGGTACTGATGGTCAGCCGACCTTATCGACAAGGAGTATTGCCATGCTTGCAGCAATCGTAATTGAAGGATTGAGTTCTGCAGTAGGTGCGGCCCGGGACGAGATACGGGACCTTTACGAGGCTGCGGAACGTTCATTTTCTGCCATTAGCGGCGACCTGGATCGTAGGATTTCGGCCGCGTTGGCTGGAAGTGGAAGCGATGCAGATCGAGCGGCCGCCGTGGCCGAAGCTGGTTATTCGATGAGCGACACTGAATTCAAGCGATCAGCCTTGAAGCTTCTCGCCTCGTTTAGTGGTGTGGCGTGGGGCGTAGGGCTGGTAAATGCCAGCGTCAATGCGGCGGGAGCGAGCGTGCTGATATTGGGTGGGTCGTTGGCCTTGCCTGAAATCCTGGCTTTGGTGATCGGCTTGCTGGCCATTGTTTATTGCGGCAAGTTCGCAATCGGAGTCATCAAGGAAATGCTCGCGAAGCTGACATCATTCTCGCCGGAATAATCTGCAATCCCATCGAGGAACTCGTCCTGACGATCACACTTCATTCGAGGCTGGTTAGCCATGGAATTCTTTGATTCGCCCACATTCGGCCTCAGTTGGCGTGAGCATTACATCCGGATCGGCGTCGGCAGCAGTGGACGCAAGGACAACCAAGGCAAGGCCATGTCCCTGCCCAAGGGGGCCATCGGTTATGTCACCAGCGCATCGCCTGCCTCCATCCTCGTCGTTTTTGGTGAGGACGTCATGAAACCACCACCACCGACCAGCGCTGTTTATGGCGTCACGCATCGGCAATATCGTTTCGTCGTCACCTTCGTCCCAGACGATTGGTACAAGTTGAATCTCTGGCTGTCGCGATGACCGTGACCCGCCTGCCCAGTTCAGCAAGCAAAAGGAATACCCCTTGGAGTCAGAACAGATCGAATCCCTGAGCATCCACGACGCCATGCGCATCGCTGCGGAATTGCACCGTGGCAGGAATATCGAAGCCGCACAAACCATCTACGAAAGGGTCCTGGCCATCGATCCGGATTATCCCGATGCGTTGCATTTCCTGGGCATCCTCAAGCATCAACTGGGACGCAGGGAAGATGCGATCAGGCTTATCACCCGGTCGATCGAATTGGTGCCAGGTCACGCCGGATTCCACAGCAACCTGGGCAACCTGATGTTCAGCTACGAGCGCTTCGAGGAAGCCGAGCGGGAATATCGTAGTGCGCTGGGTCTGGACCCAGACCGGGTTGAGATCCTCAACAACTATGCCCTGCTGTGCAAGGGACTGAAGCGTTTCGAGGAATCGGAGCGCTGCTTCAGGAAGGCTATCGAGTTGGCCCCGGACTACTGCGACGCCCGCAACAATCTTGCGAATCTCCTCACCCGGCTCGGGCGTATCGAGGAGTCGATCGAGCAGGCGTGCGAGGCGCTGGTCCGTAACCCTTCCTCCAGCGGGGCAAGGCACCAGCTGGCCACCGCCTACCGCTTGCTCGGTCGCATTGGCGATGCGGTCAATATTTACAAGGATTGGCTCGTTCTTGAGCCTGACAACCCGAAAGCCCGGCATCACCTGGCGGCCCTGACCGGAGAGGACGTGCCGCTACGCGCGAACGATGTCTATGTCCAGCAGGTGTTCGACACCTTCGCCGAGTCCTTCGACGCCCAACTGGCCAAGCTCGAGTACCGCGCGCCGCAGTTGGTGGGTGAGAAGGCCGCGGAATACCTGGGCACGGCCGGCAACAGCTTCGACGTCCTCGACGCCGGCTGCGGCACTGGGCTCTGTGCGGCCTATCTCAAACCCTACGCTAGAAGCCTTGTTGGAGTGGACCTCTCGGCAGGCATGCTCGGCAAGGCTGCCGGGCGGGACCTCTACGACGATTTGAAGCAGGCGGAACTCACCGCCTTCATGCAGACTCACCCGTGTGCCTTCGACCTGATCGTGTCGGCGGACACGTTGGTTTATTTCGGTTCCCTTGCGGAGGCGATGCAGGCCGCCGCGGGGGCGCTGCGTGCTGGCGGCCTCCTGTGTTTTACGGTGGAAGCAGCGACGGACGAACCTGCGGTCGGCTATGTGCTGCAGCCCCACGGACGCTATGCCCATGGGCAGCCTTACCTGCGTGAGATGCTCGACGCAGCAGGGCTGGCCGTCCAGTCCATCGACCAGGTCGGACTTCGCAACGAAGGCGGCAAGCTGGTCTTAGGTTGGCTGGTGCTGGCAGCCAGGCTGGACAGATGATGACCGTTGAATACATCATGCCTGCTCGACGGGACCGGCCATGCCAGGTGTTTGCTCGATCCAGCGATCCCAATGACCGGAATCCGCGTCATGTCACGCAATCGGCCTTTCCTCCGAGAGGCGGTATGATGCCTAGGACTGGAACCCCGATACGGGTCAGGGGCACTGGCCAGAGGCCCCGCATGCCGCCGTCGTCGAACAAGGAACAAAGGCCATGCCGCGATTAGTCGAGATCACCACCAAGTTGGGTCCTGGCACCTTCGCCGTCCAGCGATTTTCCGGGCACGAGGAGCTTTCCCGGCTGTTCGAGTACGATGTGGCCCTGGTCTCGGAGCGCCCGGACATCAAGGCCCAGGATCTTCTCGGGACCAACGCCACGGTCAGGCTGGAAATGGCGTCCGGCCAGGCACCCCGCTACTTCAACGGCTACGTCACCCGGTTCGGCATCCAGGGCCAGGTCTCGACGCCCGCCTTCAAGTCCAAGCACGGCTACCTCTACCGCGCGGTCCTGCGACCCTGGTTGTGGTTCCTGACTCGTTCCTCCACTTGCCAGATCTTCCAGCAAAAATCGGTGACCGAGGTGGTGAAGGCGGTGTTTGCCCGGCACGGCTCCCTGGAGTGGTCCAGGAATAGCCTGAAAGGGTCCTACCAGCCCTGGGAATACTGCGTCCAGTACCGCGAGACCGACTTCAACTTCGTCAGCCGGCTCCTGGAACGCGAGGGCATCTACTACGCCTTCGTCCACACCAACGGCAAGCATGAGCTTCTGCTGTTCGACGACCTCAGCGCCCACCAGCCGGGAGCCAGCTACGCCAAGTTGGCCTTCCAGGCCATCTCGGCCTCGTCCACCAACGACGCGGAAACCATCCATGATTGGGATGCCAGCGCGGAAGTGCTGCCGGGTCGCGCCGCCCTGGACGACTACAACTATCTCACACCAAAGGTGGACCTGACCAAGGCCCATGACATCGCACGCCCCCACGATCTCTCCGGGCTGGAGATGTACGACTATCCCGGCGACTACCAGAAGCCGGCTGAAGGGGATGCCTATAGCAAGTTGCGCATCGAGGAGTTGCAGTGCCGCTACGAGATGGCGCGGGGCAGCGGCAACACCCGCGGCCTCCTGGTCGGCAACACCTTCAAGCTGTCCGGCCATCCGGTGGATAGCCTCAACAGCGACTACCTGGTCGTGTCCGCAGCCATCGACGCCGTCAATAACGACGTGGCTTCCATGGGTGGGGAAGGGTCGCAGTTCCAGTGCAGCTTCTCGGTCATCCCCAAGGCCACCCAGTTCCGTCCGGCCCGAAGCACGCCCCACTCCCTGGTACAGGGGCCCCAGACCGCCGTGGTGGTAGGCAAGGCCGGCGACGAGATCCACACCGACGAGCACGGCCGGGTCAAAGTGCAGTTCCACTGGGACCGCTATGGCGCCATGGACGAGAACAGTTCCTGCTGGATCCGTGTCTCCCAGCCCTGGGCCGGCAAGGGCTGGGGGATGATGGCGATCCCGCGAATCGGCCAGGAGGTCATCGTGGATTTCCTGGAGGGCGACCCGGATCGTCCCGTGATTACCGGCCGGGTCTACAACGCCGACCAGAAGCCGCCCTACGAACTGCCGGCCAATGCCACCCGCACCGGCATCATCACCCATTCATCCAAAGGCGGCGGCAAGGACAACTTCAACGAGCTGCGCTTCGAGGACAAGGCGGGGTCCGAGCAGGTCTTCGTGAACGCCGAGAAGGACCTTGAATTCCGCGCCAAGAACGACCGCAAGGAATGGATCGGCAACGACGCCCATCTGATCGTCCAGAAGAACCGCAAGGAATCGGTGGGGGAGGAACTCCATCTCACGGTGACCAAGAACGTCCTCGAGAAGATGGATGCCGACTACAACCTTACGCTCAAGGGCGATCACAACGAGAAGCTGGACGGCTCGCTGTCCTTCAAGATCGGCCAGGACATGCAGGTGAAGTCAGGCATGAAAGCCGCTGTGGACGCCGGCCAGGAAATCCATCTCAAGGGTGGCATGAACGTGGTGATCGAGGCAGGCACCCAGTTGACGCTCAAGGTGGGCGGCAACTTCGTGGTCATCGATGCCTCCGGGGTATCCATCAAGGGTACGATGGTGATGATCAATTCCGGCGGCTCGGCGGGAAGCGGCTCGGGCGCCGCGCCCACGGCCCCCACGGCCCCCTCGGCGCCCCTGGATGCTGACAAGGGGACCGGTGGCGAGACGGGCGAAGCCCCGCCGGCACCCAAGCCGCCCAAGCCGGAATCCTTCAGCCCGCAGGCTACCGTATTCGCCGAGGCGGCGGCCAGTGGGGCGCCCTTCTGCGCGGCAGGTGGAGACTAGGCATGAGCGATCTTCATCCCCAGGAAGCAGCAACGTCACCCGCGACGATGGGGCTGCGGCTGATGCCAGAGCAGCAGGAGCACCTCATCCGGACCCTCGCTTACGACCATCTGGACGAATTCATCCGGAGCCGGTGCCAGAAGCCGGAATTCTCCGGTTGGCTGGCGCGCAACCAGTCATGCCGCCCACTATGGGATACGCTCTGGTCCAAGGTAAGGGGCCTGGCGGCCAGGGACCGCGACCTGATCCTGCTGGTCGCGGCCGCTTGCGCCTGCGAAGGGATCCCATTGCCATCGGAAGACCTCGTCATCGCCAATCTTCGCCAGTATGAGGACGAGATCAAACGCTTCTTGGCAGAACGGGGATACTTTGCCGTGTCCGCTTTCGAGGTACCGGGCCAGGCTGCGCTTCGGCCTGGGTGAACCGGTGCTGTGGAATGATTGCTGACGAAAGGCTGGGTGTCATGGCTCAAGCAGACGAAAGGTACGAAAAGCTGGCCGCCAGGCTATGGCCGGCGGGACAGGCCACACATGCCTACGCCATCCTCGATGCGGCCAGTTGCGAGGGCCTGCTCGACAAGCTCTACGGGAAACCTCGGCCGTGGTTCGAGTGCTTGTTCACGGGGGATCTGTCTCCCGACATGGCCCATGTGGCTCCCTACCTGGCCGCAATGGACAAGGACGGTGAGTTGATGCGCTGGGCCGTTGACGACGGATGGGGCCAGCATTGGGGGGTCTTCCTGCGTAGCCAGGCTGACTTGCCTACCCTGTGGCGGTCTTTGCGCACGCTGACCAGAATCTATGACGCGGAGGGCCGGCCGGTGTATTTCCGGTTCTACGATCCCCGGGTACTTCGCCGGTTCCTGCCGACTTGCAGCCCGGAGCAGTTGCACGCGATGTTCAAGTTGGTCGACCGCTATATCCTGGAGTCCGAGAACCCGGGAGAGGGACTGGTTTATTCGTTGGCAGGCGATGGACTGGCCTGCGAATGCTTCCAGCTTTGACCGCACCGGCCGGTCTGGTGACCGGCCTGCCGTTCAGGGAATCATGTGCGTCATCTGCCCCGGCATGACCACCTGGATCACGCCGGCCCACATGCACATCAG
>CAIXFP010000071.1 GCA_903918705.1 uncultured Pseudomonadota bacterium | reverse complement strand
GACATAGAACGCGCCGGCTTCGGGAACGATCTCGTCGAGGATGTTGACGTCGTGTACTTTGCCGTCTGTGATGCGGATAAACGTGGGGATATTGCCGTGCAGGTCGAGCAGTGTGTGCATCTTCACGGCGGCTTTGGTCGAACGGAAGTGTGCCCATGGAAACAACGACAGGCACAGGTCGATAGTCGTCGAATCCAGCGCATACACCGTATTCGTCAATTCCAGCCCCATGTCCTCGCAGGCGTAGAGCGCCCGCGCCTGGATGATCAGGCGCTGTGCGAAATTGGCCCAGATGTGCCAATCGCGCGATTCGTTGGCATCGGCCAGGGTCGAGCGCCGCACCGGTTCGCGAAACCCCATGTGGTAGAGCTTGGCGGCCTGGGCCGACAGACAGGTTTTGATGTCGCGCAAGCTCTCCCGGTAGGTCAACTGGGCAAAGGCCATGACCGGAACTGCTCCGCGCAACTCAGCGTGCGCACCCCTTTGTCGCCTCCGTAGCGAGCACGTACCGAGCAAAGGTCGTCCACGGCAGGAAGTACATCAGTTGGGCGCACAGCGTCTTGCCGGTGTTCATGGCGAGACCCGGGGCAAAGCCGGGGAGACTGCCCGAATTGGCCCGCGTTATTCAAATCGACACCACCCTGCAACGTTTGGAAACCCGCGCCAGTCATGGCTTGCAGCGATTTATCCATTCATTTAACGCAAATATTCGGTGAACCCGTAGGCGTTGTTATCCGCAGAGGACGGCGCGGAAGTTTCTGCGCAGCGGGTACAGCCAGATGTCCTTGATCGGGATGACCTGGGTGTGGGTGACGCTCTTCTTGCCGCACCCCACGGTTTTTGTCGCCGCCGACCTGAAACCGGTGCGAACCTGACGGTGTGAACCTGGCTGTTCTTGGGGTTCTTCTTCGAGGGGAACTGTCAGAGCTGGGGTCTTCTTGGCTGTTGGGGCTGTTCTTCGGTGTTCTTCCTGAATCGTGTAGTAGCCAGGCTGGTGGCCTGGCGAGAGACGCGAGATGGGACGTGCAGAACAACGGACATGCCTGAACTGCGGCGAGCGATTCACCCCGGACCCGCGCAACGCGCGGCATCAGCGCTATTGCCCGGCGGCGGCCTGCAAGGCGGCGAGCAAGCGGGCAAGCCAGGCGAAGTGGCAGGCGTTGCCGGAGAACCGGGATTACCACCGCGGTCCCGAAGCCGTCGCCCGTGTCCGTGCCTGGCGCGCGGCCCATCCGGGCTATAGCCGGAGCCACACCGCCACGAGTCCAGCCGCGGTCGCGCTACAAGAAATCGGCACGGCACCCCCCGTTGAGATCTCTTGTAACGCCCCACCCGCCCCGTTACAAGATGTCTTGACGTCGCAACCCATTGTTTTGGTGGGCTTAATCGCCCATCTCTGGGGCAGCGCGTTACAAGAGGGCATCGCCTCGGCCGTCACCCGGTTGATAGAACTGGGTCAGGACATCCGAGGAGGAAACCATGAGCACGACCAAACGGGTCTTGAATCCGGAACGCCTGCGCCAGGTGCCCGAGCATTTCAGTTGGCTCGACCATCGACTGGTGCGGGAGCACTACATCGAGAAGGCTGACGCCTGCGCCTGGGCGCTGTACCTGTTTCTGGTCACGGTGGCCGATGCCCAGGGCTTGAGCTACTACGCTGATGCCACCCTGAGTCGACGCCTGGGGCTTCATTCCGGCCGTCTGGCCCAGGCACGCCGGGATCTGATCGGCCTCGGGCTGGTCGCCTACGACCCGCCGCTCTACCAGGTGCTGGGTCTGCCCGAGGCGGTCCCCATCGCCACCCACCTGGCCCGCCTGCACGCCGTGCTGGGAGACCGGCCATGATCGACTACGCCACCTGGTGCGCCCTCCGCGATGGCGCGGCGCAGCATCTCACGGCGCCGCAACTCGCCCACAGCCTGGGACTGGACGTGAAGACCGTGCGCCATTGGTCCGGCCGGCCCTATCAGCCCCGCGCCAAGGTGCAGCGGCCGAGCAAGCTCGATCCTTTCAAGGGCCGTATCGTCGCTTGGCTGGACGCGCATCCGCTGTCCGCCCAGCAGGTCTTCCAGCGCCTGATCGAGGCCGGCTTCGAGGGTGGCATCAGCATTGTCAAGGAGTACGTGCACACGATCCGCCCCCGGTCGCGCGAGGCGTTTTTGACCCTTGCCTTCGCTCCCGGCGAGGCCGCGCAGGTGGATTGGGGCGAGTTCGGTACGATCGCCGTGGGCACCACCCGCCGCCGGCTGTCGTTCTTCGTCATGGTGCTGGCCTACAGCCGGCAACTCTATGTGGAGTTCACCCTGGCCCAGACCATGGAGCACTTTCTGACCGCGCACATCAATGCCTTCAACGCCCTGGGCGTGCCCAGTCGGGTGATGCTGGATAATCTGCGCACGGCGGTGCTGGCTCATGTACGCGGCGAACCGCCGCGCTTCAATCCCCGCTATCTGGATTTCGCCCGTCACTACGGCTTTGAGGTGGTGGCCTGTAACGTCGCCAAAGGCAACGAAAAAGGGCGTGTGGAACGGGGCGTGGGGTACGTTAAAGGTAACTTCTTAAACGGCCAGGAGTTACCCGACTTCGCCGCCCTCAACCCGGCGGTGCGGGTGTGGCTGGAGACGGTAGCCAACGTCCGG